>NZ_LZJM01000340.1:0-56805 GCF_001667665.1 Mycobacterium sp. E342 | reverse complement strand
CGTCGCCAGGAAGGGGGTGGGGTCGGTCGCGTGCCCCAATTCTTCGAGCACGATGGCCAATTCGACGGCGCTGGCGGGGTCGTTCAGCTCGGTCCAGCCCTGGTCCACATACGACTTCCACAAGGGACGGGGGTCGACGCCGTCCTCGGCCACGCCGCGGACCAGTGCGGGCGGGCACTGCTTGGCGACGGCGTCGCGAACGGTCTTCTGCCACAGCCGTTGATCGGCGTCGAACTCCAACAGCATGAAGGCCGCCTCCCTGTCATCACCGCCAGCGCCGTCGAATTGGCCATCGTGCTCGAAGAATTGGGGCACGCGACCGACCCCACCCCCTTCCTGGCGACGATGAGCCAGTTCGCCCCGTTGGTGGGTGAGCAGTTCGATCCGCACGAGTCGGGCACCGCCGTCTACGGCGGGGTGGCGGCGCACCGGGACGCCGAGGGTTGGGTGTTGGACGGTACGGCGCGGCATGTCCTCGACGGCGACCGCGTCGACCGCCTGGCGGTGGCGACCGATGCCGGAGTTTTCCTCACCGCGTCCAACCAGGTGTCCGCGCGTCGCGTCGCGGTCTTCGACCCCGTCTTGCACGTCGCCGACCTGTCGTTCTGCGAAGTCCGGGTACCCGATAGCGCCCGGCTCGCCGTCGACTCCGAGCGCGCGCACCATATGGCGCTGACGGGCATGGCGATCACCATGGTCGGCGCGTGCCAGCGCATCCTGGATCTGGCGCTCGAACACGTCCGCAGCCGTCAACAATTCGGTGTGCCGATCGGCTCGTTCCAGGCCGTCCAGCACAAGGCCGCGGACATGCACGTCGCCATCGAAAGGGCCCGGGCCCTGGCCTACTTCGCGGCGCTGACGATCGCCGCCGACGATCCCCGCCGCCGGCTCGCCGCGGCCATGGCCAAGGCGTCGGCAGGGGAGTGCCAGTCGCTGGTATTCCGGCATGGTCTACAGCTCCATGGCGCAATGGGATTCACGTGGGAGAACGATCTGCAGTTCGCGCTGAAGCGCGCCAAGGCCGGTGAGTTGATGCTCGGCGGCGCCGCCGAGCACCGGGCGCGCATCGCGGAGGAGTACCGTGCAGTTGACTTTTGATTCCGACGTCGAGGCGTTTCGGGCGGAGTTCGCGGCCTTCCTCGACGAAAACCTGCCCCCCGCAAGCGAAACGCGCGAGCGACCTCGTTCGGTATCCCATATGCCGCAGTGGGCACGCGACTGGCAGCGGCTGTTGTTCGACAACGGCTGGCTGCTGCCGAGCCAGCCAGCGGAGTTCGGGGGCCGTAACGCGACGATCATTCAGCAGTTCGTCTACCTGGAGGAGCTCAGCCGACGCCGGATCTACCACAGCTTCAACCCGCAGGGCGTGAACATCGTTGCGGCGTCGCTGTTGTCGTTCGGCAGCGAGGAACAGAAGCGGCGCTGGGCGGTACCGATCCTGCGGGCCGAGATCACCGCATCGCTGGGAATGAGTGAACCCAGCGCGGGCTCTGACCTGGCGTCGTTGCGCACCCGCGCCGTGCTGGACGGCGATCACTTCGTGGTCAACGGGCAGAAGGTGTGGACTTCGGGTGCCCACGACGCCGACGTCTTGCTGACGTTTGTGCGCACCAACCCGGATGCGCCCAAGCACAAGGGGATCAGCGCGCTGATCATCCCCACCGACACCCCGGGAGTCGTGCGCCGGCCGTTCCCGTCGATCTGTGGCGCCGATGACCTGGATTTCAACGAGGTGTTCTTCACCGACGCTCGGGTACCCGCGGAGAATCTGGTCGGCGAGCTCGACCAGGGCTGGCGGGTTGCCAACGGGTCGCTGGGGCACGAACGCACGATGATGTGGCTGGGTTTCGCCGACCGACTCGACAACATGATCGACGACTTCCATCCCGGCGCCGAGGTCGAGCGCGACCAGTACGCCAGCACCATCATGGACAAGCAGGCGCTGCGCCTGCTGGGCTCGGTGGCCTTGGCCCGCGCCGCGCGCGGCGAAGACGACGTGGCGGCGATCTCGGTGCTCAAGCTGCTCGGGTCCGAGGCCGAGCTGCGCGCGATGGAGCTCGCACTGACGTCGGCGGGAGCCGACGGGCTCGTTCACCCGGGCCTGACCGGGCCCTATGCGCACATGAACCTCGACCACTATTTCGCGAGCTGGTTCGAGCGTTACGCCCGCAGCTTTTCCGGGACGATCGCCGGGGGCACCTCGGAGATCCAGCGCAACATCATCGCCCAACGGGTGCTCGGGCTGCCGCGCGGTTAGTTCCCTTGCCGAGGGAACCGGGTCGCTAGACCGGGTCGAATTTGGTGATCAGCCAGGCGCCGTTGACGCGGCTCAAACTCACCAGCACGCTGCTGGACGCCATCGCCGGGTCCGGGTTGTCCTTACTGGTAGTGCTCTGGTCGACCAGCACCAGCACGACGGCCGAATTCGGATGTAGCTCCGAGACCGCGGCCCCGATCACCCGGGCGCTGGTTTTCAGCGACTTCTGTTTGGCCGCCGGAGCGACGATCTGCTCGGTGAACTGGTTGTAGTACGACAGGAAATCACCGGACAGGTGCGACTTTGCGGCGGCGAAGTCTTTGTCGAGCGTGTCGGGCGAGTACGACAGCAAAGCGACCGTTCCGTCGGACGCGGCAGTGACGACCGCGTTCGCGACGCCGGCGTCGGTTTGTTTATCGGGCCGGTACTGGGTGAGGTACAGCCACGTCGCCACGCCACCGGAGATCAGCAGGAGCGAAAGCAGAAGAACCGGAACGACTTTCACCTTGGGTCGCACCCGGCGGTTGCCACGTCCACTGTCTTCGGTCTGGTCGGCAGAGCCGTCGGCGACGTCGATGTCGCGGTTTTCCTCGCTCACGGAACGAACTCCAGTTTGGACATCTTGTATTGCCCGCCGTCGTCTGTGACGGTCACCTTGAGCCGCCAATTGCGCGGCTCGTCTTTGGCGCCCGCGGCGTTGCTGATCCGCGATGACGCCGCGACGAGCACCAACGCGGAATTCCCCTCGATGGATTGCACGGCCGCCGCATTCACGGTTCCCTGAGTCACCACCTTGGACTGCTCGACAACGGTCGTGAAATCTTTCGCGCGCTGCTGGAAGTCGTCCCTGAACTGGCCGGTCGAGCTGTCGATCACCCGCTGGACGTCCTCCTTGGCCCGGTTGAAGTCCATCGAGAACATGTTGACGACACTCTGTTTGGCCCCCGCGATGAAGTTCGCGGTGCGCTGATTGCGCTCGGTGGTCTCATGACGTTCCCACATCATGTACCCACTGGCCGCGACGAAGACGCAGATGAGCACGATGACGGCCGCTTTCCACGTCACGGACCACGCCGGCAGCCGCACGCGTCGCCGCGAGCGGGCCGGCTCGGATTCCGACTCCTCCTTTTCCGGGGTTTCGCCGGAGACTTCTTCGGCGGTCTCCGCTGCGCCGGTGGCTTCGGCAGCGTCGGCGACGTCGTCTTCGGCCTCTGCTTCCGCGGTTTCGGTCGCGTCCTCGTCGGCGTCCGGGGCTGCCTCGGCGTTGTTGGCCTGCGCCTCTTCCTCCGCTTGGGCCTGCGCTTCACGCCGCAGCCGGGCGGCACGGGCGCGGGCGCGCGCCGCGGCCGCCAGTGCTTCCGCCTCGGCCGCTTCGGCCTCGGCCTCCTCGAGCAACGCCTTCACGTCGGCTTTAGAGGTGGCCGAATCTTGCGGTTCCTTCGCCTCAGCCATTGCGCTTACTGCCCGTCACTTTCCTGATCGACTGACTCCGGGTCGCGGCTACCATCGCACGAGCGAAAACGGATAGCTGGCGGTGCCCCCCGGTCCGCCACCGCAGCCGGTGTCGAACGTCGAGTCAACCTGACCCGCCATTGTCACCGAATCCCATGAGTAAACGTCATGCGAGGGAAAGAACTGGACCACGCAGCGCACACCGTCGGGGACGTCAACGGCCATGGTGTAGCGGCCGTTGGACAGATGTGCGTCTGACTTCCAGGGCGCCGCTTGCCCATTGGGTTGCGGAATCGCTTGGATCGTCAGGCATTCCGGCCCTTGATCGTATCTGCACGGTCGGATCGCCCAAATCCAGATGTGGCCGGGATCCCGGTTGGTGTCCACCCGGTAGTTGCCGACCTGGATGTCCGCGTGGGCGGTCGGCGCGACGGTCAGCGCGGCCGTGGCAAGCGCAAGGCTCACTGCGAAAGTCTTCACCGATGCGTCTCCCGTCTCTGCGCACGCGCCTGGCCTGAATATAGAGCGCGCCCACGCTGAACAGGCGTACTCGGAGAAATTGGCGCGGTCAACGACGGCCCTCCTCCCGCGTAGCGACGCCGGATGTCAGTCGATGACGGCGGCTTCCTTGCGTTCGGTGATCGGCCTGGCGAGTTCCTGCTCGTCGACAATGCGCTGCAGCTTCTCCAGCGTCTCGTCCAGGCCGGCCCCGATCTTGCGGCCGGGGGCGAAGGTGGCCGGCAGCTTGCGCATGCCCTGGATGACGCCGATGGTCTCGTAGTGGATGGTGCCCTCGCGGTCGCAGCGATAGTCCGGCATCCGGTCGAGGACCGCGGTGAGCATGGACTTGAACACGGTGCGTGCCACATTGGATCCGATACACCGGTGCACGCCGAGTCCGAAGCTGAAGTGCCGGTTGCCTTTACGGTCGAGGACGATGTCGTCGGGGTCGTGGAACACCGCGGGGTCGCGGTTGGCCATCGCCCAGGAGATCCACAGCCGCTCGCCCTCCTTGAACCGGGTGCCGTCGAGTTCGACGTCGTCGGAGAACGTCCGGCCGTCGCCGGGGGCCGGAGTGAAGTAGCGCAAGAACTCCTCGGTCGCCGGGTCGAGCAGCGTTTTGCGTTCCCTGCTGAGCAGGTCGCGTTGCTCGGGGTGCTCGGAAAGCCACTCCAACGAATGGGCGGTCAGGGCGGTCGTGGTGTCGAACCCGCCGCCGATGACCAGGCCGAGGTTGCCCAGGATTTCCAAGTCCGGCGCCGGCTCCCCGTCGATGCGCATCTGCAGCAGGGCATTCACGATTCCCGGCCGCGGGTTCTCGCGGATCTCGAGCATGTTGTTCACCATGTCGAGACCCATCTGCTTGTGCATTTCGGTGACGCGCTCGATATCGGGGGAGTGTTCGGGCGTGTACACCGCGGCATGGACCGGCTCGCTGTACATGTTCCACTTCTTCAGCGGGATGCCCATCATCGCCAACGTCAGAACGGCCGGAACGACGTTGGCCAAGTCATCGACGAAGTCGATGCTGCCACCCTCGATCTTCTCGTCGAGGCAGGCGCGCGTCACGTCGTCGATGAACGGCTCCCAGCGCTTGACCGCCGCCGGCGACAGGTAGGGGTTGAGCACGGTGCGGTAGATGCGGTGCTCGGGGTCGTCCATCTCCAGGATGCCGCCGCGCACGGCGCTGACGCGGCTGGCGGTCGGGATCGAAATGCCTTTGTAGCCACGGCGTTCGCCGTGGATGTCGTGGTCGTTGGACACGGCGGGGCAGCGGGCCAGCTCGAAGACCTCGTGGCTGCCGGCCGCCACCCAATGGCCGCCGTAGGTGTCACTCCACGCCATCGGGCACTTGGCGTGCATCTCCCGGGTGATCGCCGTGAACTGCGACCGGTACTCCGCGGAATGCCGATCGAAGTCATACCGATTCTTCATGCGGTCGCTGTCGCTGACGACGTCGTCGACACTCAAAGCTCTGTCTCCCTGCGTATCTCGTCGGTCAACCGGGCGCGGTTCAGGCGTCTTCGGTGATGATGATGGCCTGCTCCGGGCAGGACTGGGCGGCTTCACGAACCTGGTCCTGCCGATCGGCGGGCACCACCTCGTCGACCGCGGACGAACTGCCGTCGATGTCGCTGAGCCGAAACGACTCCGGCGCGATCATCGCGCACAGGGTGTGGCCCTGGCAGCGCTCTGGATCAACCCAGACCTTCACGGTGTCTCCTTGCGTGGTTCGTGGCGGGGCTCGAGTTGGGGCGCTTCTTTAGTTGTGGTAGTCGTACCACTTCAGATAGCCGCCGGCGTCGACGCGCAGCTGCATGCCCGTGACGTACCTGGCCTCGTCGGAGGCCAACCACAGCACGGCGTTGCTGATGTCTTCCGGTTCGACATAGGGAATCCTCATCGCCTGTTGCACGCCGAACACGGGCTCGGCATCCGCCCGGGTCGGGTGTTCGAGATCCGGCCGGAACGAGCGGTACATCGGCTTGCTCTGCAGCATGGGGGTGTTGGTGTTCGTGGGGTGCACGACGTTGGCGCGAATTCCCAACGGCGCCAGCTCGGTTGCCAGGTCGTGCACGTAATGCGCGATCGCGCGCTTGGAGTGCACATAGGCCATGCCGCCAGGGTCGTTACCCGGGACGTCCTTCTTGGCGGTATCCATCAGCGCCGCAGTGGATCCGGTGGCGATGATCGAGGCCCCGGTCCGCAGGTGCGGCAGCGCGACCTGGATGGCGTTGATGGTGCCGATCAGGTTGGTGTTGATCACGTCGCACCACGCCTGCAGCGGCGGCTCGCCCTTCATGCCGGCGACTCCGGCCTGCGCCACCACGATGTCGAGGTGACCGAACTCGGCGAGCCCGGTGTCCAGCGCGTCGCGCAGTTGTGCGGCGTCACGCACGTCGGCGCGGGCGGTCACGACGGCCTGGCCGGTCTTCTCCACGAGCCGTGCGGTCTCGTCGAGATCCTCAGGCGCGGCCATCGAGTAGCCGATGGCGTCGATGTCACAGCACAGGTCGACGGCGATGACGTCGGCGCCTTCCTCGGCCAATCGCACTGCGTGGCTGCGGCCCTGGCCGCGGGCCGCGCCGGTCACCAAGGCGACCTTGCCCTGCACGCGCCCGTGTGCGCCGTCTCCCACCGATTCTCCTTCCGATTGGTCGCCGAAGACCGGTGTCTCAGGTGTTGCGACCGCCGTTGACGCCCAATAGCTGACCGGTGATGTAGCCGGCCTCGTCGGACACCAGGAAGGCGCATGCCGCCGCGATGTCCTCCGGCTTACCCATCCGGCGCACCGGGGTCCGCGCGATGGTCTCGTCAATGTCGCCCAGGAAGCCGTTCTTCGCCGCGGCGCGCAGCATGGGGGTGTCGATGAAACCCGGTGGCACCGCGTTCACCGTGATGCCGGCGGGGCCGTACTCGAGCGCCAGGGATTTGGTGAGCCCGTTGACCGCGGACTTGGCCGCGACGTAATGGCTCATATAGGGCGCGCCGGAATGGGTGCTCGACGAGGAGATGTTGACGATCCGCCCCCACTTCGCCTCGATCATGTCGGGCAACACCGCCTGAATGGTGTGGAAGACGCCGTTGAGGTTGACGTCGATCACCCGCTGCCAGTCCTCGAACGTGATGTTGGTGAAGCGTTTGAACCCGTCCAGGCCCGCCGCGTTGACGAGGACAGTGACGGGGCCCAGCTGGGCGCGGATCGCCGCGAAGGCGGCGTCCAGCTGCGACCGGTCGGTGACGTCGGCGGTGAAGCAGTGGTCGCCGTCCGACGGTCGGAGATCGATCGTGGCGACGTCGAGGCCGTCGGCTCGCAGCCGTTGTGCGACGGCAAGACCGATGCCGGATCCGCCACCGGTGACCACCGCAGTCTTCACGTTGAGGCCTCTACTCCACAGGTGACCGTCTCAGTCACAAAGAATCACGCTTACAATTATGAGAACCCTACTCTCACGGGGGATCGGGTTGCAACATACCCGGGAAACCCTGTTTGGCCTGCGTCAAACTGTGCGTCCCCGGCAATCGCTGGCGCTCGCGTCGCTGGTCAGCGGCCCGCTCTCATTCCTGGGAGTTTCTTGAATTATCGAGAGTCGAATGTAAGATTCGCCGCGGAAGAGAATCAAATTATCGTAACCGTCACCAGGGGGTACGGAATGCCTGCCCAGGACACGGCAGAACCCGCCGCGGATGCCGCGCCTGGGTCACACGTCGATCGCCGACTCTTGATCGGTGGCAGGTTGGTCACCGCCGACGAAACGTTCCCGTCGATCAATCCCGCCACCGGCGAGGTGCTCGGGCGCGCGCCGGACGCCGGCGCCGGGCAGGCCGAAGCCGCGATCGCGGCGGCCCGGGCCGCGTTCGACACGACCAGCTGGCCGACCGACGTCGAGCTGCGCATCCGCTGCCTCGACCAGCTGCATCGGGCGCTGATCGACCATGCCGAAGAGTTGCGTGAGCTGACCATCGCCGAGGTCGGCGCCACCCGAGCCCTGACGCACGGCGCCCAGCTCGACGAGCCCATCGGCATCGTGCGGTTCTACGCGGATCTGCTGCGCAGCTACCGGTTCTCCGAGGACCTCGGGGAGAAGGAGTCGCGCGGCATGCTCCATCACCGCTGGGTGGAAAAGGAAGCCGCCGGCGTGGTCGCGGCGATCATCGCCTACAACTACCCCAACCAGCTGGCGTTGGCGAAGCTCGCCCCCGCCCTGGCCGCGGGGTGCACCGTGGTCCTCAAGGGCGCGCCGGACACACCGTTGGTCACGCTGGCGCTCGGTGAGCTGATCGCCGAACACACCGACATGCCCGACGGTGTGGTGAACGTGATCAGCTCCTCGGGCCCCGAGGCGGGCGAGGCGCTGACCACCAGCCCCGACGTCGACGTCGTTACCTTCACCGGATCGACGGCGGTGGGGCGCAAGATCATGGCCGCCGCCAGCGGAACGGTCAAGCGCGTGTTTCTGGAGCTGGGGGGCAAGTCGGCGGCCATCATGCTCGACGACGCGGACTTCGCCGGCGCGGCGACGTTCGCGGCGTTCAGCATGGTGACCCACGCGGGGCAGGGGTGTGCCCTGACGTCGCGGCTGCTGGTGCCCAGGTCGCACCACGACGAGATCGTCGAGCTGATCGCGCAGAACTTCGCCCACGTCCGACACGGCGACCCCGCGGATCCGAAAACCTACATGGGCCCACTGATCAACGAGCGCCAGCGCGACAAGGTGGACGGCATGGTTCAGCGCGCCGTCGCCGCGGGCGCGACGTTGGTCACCGGCGGCAAGCGGCTGGACCCGGGCTACTTCTATGCGCCGACGCTGCTCACCAATGTCGATCCCGACAGCGAGATCGCGCAGGAGGAGATCTTCGGGCCGGTGCTGGTCGTGATCGCGTTCGACGATGACGACGACGCCGTGCGCATCGCCAACAACTCGATCTATGGCCTGGCGGGTGCCGTCTTCAGCCGTGACGAGGACCGTGCGCTCGCGGTGGCGCGCCGGATCCGGGCCGGCTCCTTCTCGATCAACGGCGGCAACTACTTCGGCGCGGACAGCCCGTTCGGGGGCTTCAAGCAATCGGGGGTGGGCCGAGAGATGGGCGTGGCCGGTTTGGAGGAGTTCTTGGAGAGCAAGACGTTTGCGGTGCCGGCGCCGGGAGCTCCGGCGTGAGGCCGCTGGAGGGCATCCGCGTCCTGGAGGTCGCCATGTACGGGTTCGTCCCGTCGGCGGGCGCCGTGCTCGCCGAGTGGGGCGCCGACGTCGTCAAGGTCGAGCACGCGGTGACCGGCGATCCGCAGCGGGGCCTGCGACAGACCGGCATGCTGCGCGTCGAAGGCGACCCCAACCCCAACATCGAACACGCGAACCGCGGCAAGCGCAGCATCGGGCTGGACATGTCGGTGCCCGAGGGCAAGGAAGTGCTCTACGAGCTGGCCCGCCGGTCGGACGTGTTCCTGACCAGCTTCCTGCCGGGCGCGCGCCAGAAGTTCGGGATCGACGTCGACGACATTCGGGCGCTGAACCCGCAGATCATCTACGCGCGTGGAAGCGCGCTCGGTCCGCGCGGCGAGGAGTCGGTCAAGGGCGGCTACGACATGACCGCGTTCTGGTGCAGGGCCGGAACCGCCGCGACCATCACGCCGGCGGGGATGCCGGGGATGATCGCGCCGCCCGGGCCCGCCTACGGCGACACCATCTCCGGCACGAATCTCGCGGGCGGCATCGCGGCGGCCCTGCTCAAGCGGGAACGCTCCGGCGAGGCGTCCGTCGTCGACGTGTCGCTGCTCGGTAGCGGCCTGTGGTCGATGGGGCACACGGTCGCCCTGACGAACCACCTGGGCCAGCGGCTTGAAGCACCGCCGCCCGGTGTGCACGGGGCTCCCAACAACCCGTTGGTCGGGCTCTACACCACGTCCGACGGACGCTACATCTCCTTCGTGATGATGCAGCCCACCAAGTTTTGGGCCGACGTGTGCCGGCACGTCGACCTGCCGGAGCTGGCCGACGACCCGCGCTTTGCATCGGTGGAGAAGATCGCCGCCAACACGGCGGAGGCGGTGGAGCTGCTGACCAAGGCCATCGCAACCCGCACGCTGGCCGAGTGGAGCGAACGCTTCGCCACGCTGGCCGGTCCCTGGGCGCCCGTCCAGGACACCCTGCAGGCCGCCAAAGACGCGCAGGTCCGTGCCAACGAGTACATCGTGCAGGCAGGCGAACTCGAGTTGGTCGCGAACCCGGTCCAATTCGACGTCGCGGCCCCACAGACCGGGCCGGCGCCCGGATTCGCCGAGCAGACGGACGAGATCTTGCTGGAACTCGGGCTCGACTGGGACCGCATCATCGAACTCAAGACGGCCGGCGCCGTCACTTAGGACCGGAGGTCTCGTCGATGTTCGAGCCGACCCTAGCGGCTGTGGCGGCACGTTCGCCCCGGGTAAGCGGACTGCTGATTGCTTGTCGGATAACGGTTATGCGTTTTCCGTTCCGTCCGGACCCGGCATGAGTCATAATCGCCGGACGCTTCAAGACATGGGGCCCCACGTTTTGGAGCGTCGACTCACGCGACAGAACGGAGGTCCTGGCGTGAGGATGGACAGCGCTGTCATGCCCGGGTCAGGTGCCGGATTCCGGCCGCCCACAAGGCGTTTCGTCGTCGTCAGCACGCCTTCATGGTCCCCGGTTCAGCCAAATCTACAGCAGTCAGTACGCGGGAACAAGACTGTCGGTCTCGTAACTCAGGAAAGGGTTTGAGGCCGATGGCAGCCACGGGCGCAGACCGCTGGTCAGCGGGATTGCCGCAGCTGAAACTGAAATGGGACATCTCGGGGCCCATGCAGGCCGTCGGGGCGTTGTTCGCCATGTCGGCCGATGCGGTCAAATTCTTGTTCCGCCGGCCGTTTCAGTGGCGAGAGTTCCTGGAGCAATCCTGGTTTGTCGCGCGGGTGTCGCTGGCCCCCACGTTGTTGGTGGCGATCCCGTTCACGGTCCTCGTCAGCTTCACGCTCAACATCCTGCTGCGCGAACTGGGCGCGGCGGATCTCTCCGGTGCGGGCGCCGCGTTCGGCGCGGTCACCCAGCTCGGACCGCTGGTCACGGTTTTGATCGTGGCGGGTGCGGGCGCAACGGCAATGTGTGCCGACCTGGGCGCGCGAACCATTCGCGAAGAAATCGACGCGATGGAGGTGCTCGGCATCAACCCGGTGCAACGGTTGGTGACCCCGCGCATGCTGGCGTCCGGATTGGTCGCCTTCCTGCTCAACAGCCTCGTCGTCATCATCGGCGTCCTTGGCGGTTACGTCTTTTCGGTCTTTGTGCAAGACGTCAATCCCGGCGCGTTCGCCGCGGGTATCACCCTGCTCACCGGCGTGCCCGAGGTGATCATTTCCTGCGTCAAGGCAGCGCTTTTCGGCCTCATCGCCGGCTTGGTCGCCTGCTATCGGGGCCTGTCGATCACCGGCGGCGGCGCCAAGGCCGTTGGCAACGCGGTGAACGAAACCGTGGTCTATGCCTTCATGTCCCTGTTCGTCGTCAACGTGGTCGTCACCGCGATCGGCATCAAGATGACGGCGAAGTAGGGACGGCCAATGGCGCTGAGGGCCGCATATCCGCGATTTTTCCGCCAGCTGGAGAGGCCGGTCGCCTCGCTGGGCCGGATCGGCGACCACACCCTGTTCTACGGCAAGGCGCTCGCCGGGGTGCCCTTCGCGGCCACCCATTACACGCGCGAAGTCGTTCGACTCGTCGCCGAGATCAGCATGGGCGCGGGCACTTTGGCGATGATCGGCGGAACCGTGGTGATCGTCGGCTTCCTGACCCTGGCGGCGGGCGGCACCCTGGCGATCCAGGGGTACACCTCGCTGGGCAACATCGGCATCGAAGCGCTGACGGGTTTTTTGTCCGCATTCATCAATGTGCGCATCGCGGCGCCGGTGGTCGCCGGGATCGGTCTGGCGGCCACCTTCGGCGCGGGCGTGACCGCTCAGCTGGGTGCGATGCGGATCAACGAAGAAGTCGATGCTTTGGAGAGCATGGCCATCCGGCCGGTTTCCTACCTGGTGAGCACCAGGATCCTGGCGGGAATGATGGCCATCACGCCGTTGTACGCCATCGCCGTGATCCTGTCGTTCGTGGCCAGTCAGTTCACCACGACGTTCCTGCTCGGGCAGTCGCAGGGCTTGTATCAGCACTACTTCAACACGTTCCTGAACCCGATCGACTTGTTGTGGTCGTTCCTGCAGGCCATCCTGATGGCGCTCACCATCCTGCTGATCCACACCTACTACGGCTATTTCGCGTCGGGGGGGCCGGCCGGCGTCGGCAATGCGACCGGCAATGCGGTGCGCACCTCGCTCATCGTCGTGGTGTCGGTAACGCTGTTGGTCTCGCTGTCTATCTACGGTACGAACGGCAACTTCAACCTGTCCGGTTAGCGAAGGAGGTGGAACGGCAGTGACGCAGAGTGTGCCAGCGGGTCGCGCGGTCGCCGGCCGACCCCCGCGCTCCGGCCATGCCCGGCCGCCGGCCGGTCGAAATTATCTGCCGCCCCTGCTGGGGCTGATCACTGTCGTCATCATCTGCCTGATCGTCGCCATGGCGGTGGGTCTGTTTCAGGGGTCTTTCACCGAATCCGTGCCGGTGACCGTGATCTCGCAACGCGCCGGCCTGGTGATGAACCCGGACGCGAAGGTCAAGATGCGCGGCGTGCAGGTGGGCAAGGTCGCGTCGGTCGAATCGCTGCCCAACGGCCAAGCCGCCATCCACCTGGCGATGGACCCCTCGCAGTTGCGCTTCATCCCCAGCAACGTGCTCGTCGACATCGCGTCATCGACGGTATTCGGCGCGAAGTCCGTCCAACTGGTCGAACCTGACCAACCCTCGGCCCAGCGGCTGCACGCCGGCCAGATGCTGCAGGGCCAACACGTGATGGTCGAAATCAACACCGTATTCCAGCAATTGGTGTCGGTCCTGTCGCACATCGACCCGCCGAAGCTCAACGAGTCGCTGGGTGCGCTCGCACAAGCATTCAGTGGGCGGGGCCCACAGCTCGGCCAGTCGCTGAGCGACCTGGACTCGTTTCTGGCCAGGCTGGAACCGAGCCTCCCCGCTTTCAGGCATGACCTCTCGGTTTTGCCGGTGGTGGCCAACGCCTATGCCGACGCGGCACCGAACCTGGTGAAGACCGCGTCCAACGCGACGCGGATCAGCAAGACGCTGGTCGACGAGCAACACAACCTGGACGCGCTGCTGATCAGCGCGATCGGCTTGGCCGACATCGGCAACGACGTCCTGTCGACGAACCGCCAACGGCTGACGGATGCGCTGCACCTGCTGGTGCCGACCACCGATCTGACCAACGAATACCACGAGGTGTTCACCTGCGGGTTCGGTGGGCTGATCAACATCGCGCACGGTCCGCCGCTGTCGGAACCGAGCATCAACATCTCGGCGAGCCTCACCTGGGGCGGCGAACGTTATCGGTATCCGACGAACCTGCCCAAGGTTGCGGCGACCGGCGGCCCGCAGTGCATGGGTCTGCCGAACCTGCCGTTCAACACGCATCCGAAGCAATTCATCACCGACATCGGCGCCAACCCGGTGGGGTACGGAAACCCACAAGTGCTGATCAACTCCGACCTCCTCAAACAGCTGTTGTACGGACCGATCGCCGGGCCGCCACGCAACTCCGCCCAGGTCGGGATGCCCGGATGAGAACGCGGGCCACGCTGATAAAGTTCGCGATCTTCGCGGTCGTGATGGCGATGCTGACCGCCTTCCTGTTCTTCATCTTCGGCCAATACCGGACGGGTGCGACCAACGGGTATTCGGCGGTGTTCACCGACGTGTCGCGTCTCAAGGCGGGGCAGTCGGTGCGAGTCGCCGGCATCCGGGTCGGCACGGTCAACAGCGTTTCGCTGCAGCCGGACAAGAAAGTCGTGGTGCAGTTCGACGCCGACCGCAGCATCGTCCTCACCGAGGGCACCAAGGCGGCGGTGCGCTACCTGAACCTGGTGGGCGATCGCTACCTCGAACTCGTCGATGGTCCGGGTCCGACCAAGCGCTTGTCGGCCGGTGGCCAGATCCCGGTCAACCGCACAGCGCCGGCGTTTGACCTCGATCTGCTGCTCGGCGGACTGAAACCCGTTACGCAGGGCCTGAATGCGCGCGACGTCAACGCGCTGACCTCGGCGTTGCTGCAGGTCTTCCAGGGGCAGGGCGGAACCCTCGAGTCGCTGTTCGCCAAGACGACGTCGTTCTCGAATGCCTTGGCGGACAACGATCAGACCGTGCAACAACTGATCGACAACCTCAACATCGTGATCGGCACGATCTCCAAGGACGGCAACAAGTTCTCCGGGGCGATCGACCGCCTCGAGCAACTCGTCAGCGGGCTGTCGGACGACCGCACCACCATCGGCTCCGCCATCGACGCCCTGGACAGGGGAACCGCCTCGCTGGCCGATCTGCTGAGTAGCGCGCGTCCGCCCCTGTCGGGCACCATCGACCAGTTGAATCGGCTGGCGCCGATTCTCGATAACGACAAGGACCGCCTGGACGCCGCAATCGGCAAGGCGCCCAAGAACTACCGCAAGCTGGTCCGGCTCGGCGCGAACGGCGCCACCATTCCGTACTACCTCTGCCAGTTGGAACTGCGCGGCACGGATCTTCAGGGTCGGACGGTGAAAGCCCCGATATTCAGGTCAGACGCGGGAAGGTGCACGGAACCCTGATGCTCAAGTATCGCGGAACTGGCCTTGTCAAGGCGGGACTGATCGGCGTCGTCCTGGCGGTGATGGTCATCCTCGTCGGCCTGTCGCCCGACCGGTTCATCGCGTGGGCGACGATGGTCAGGTACCAGGCGCTGTTCACCGAAGCCGGCGGCCTTGCGACGGGCAACCCCGTGATCGTGTCGGGCGTGAAGGTCGGCACGGTGTCGGATGTGAAGCTGCACCGCGGCGACGCGCTGGTGACGTTTGCGATGAAGGGCAACGTCCTGCTCGGTTCCGAGACGTCCGCGCACATCCGCACCGGCACACTGCTGGGCGAGCGGATGCTGACGCTGGAGTCCGCCGGCAGCGGCGCGTTGCACCCGATGGCGCTCATCCCGGTCTCGCGCACGTCTTCGCCGTACTCGCTGACCGAAGCGGTCAGCGACTTGACAACCGACACCGCCGGAACGGACACCACGGCGCTGAATCGGTCGTTGGACACGCTCGCGGCGACGCTCGACCAGATCGCGCCTCAAATGGGGCCGGCCTTCGACGCGCTCACCCGGTTGTCGCGCACGCTCAATAGCCGCAACAAGAACCTGGGCGAGCTGTTCAAGAGCGCCGGCGACGTCACCGGCGTCCTCTCCGAACGCAGCCAGCAGGTCAACAAACTCATCCTCAACTCCGACTCCCTGCTCCAGGTGTTGGTGGCGCGCCGGCAAGAGATCGTGGACCTGCTGGCCAACACGTCGGCGGTGGCCAAACAGCTGACGGCACTGGTGCACGACAACGAGAGCAAGCTGGCACCGACGCTGGAGAGGCTGAATTCGGTGACCGCCATGCTGCAGAAGAACCGCGACAACATCAGCAAAGCGCTGCCCGGGCTGAAGAAATTTCAGATCACGGTCGGCGAGGGCATCTCCAGCATGTACGCCTATCAGGCCTTCGTACCGAACTTCCTTGCCCCCCAACTGTTCCAGCCGATCATCGACTACCTGTGGGGATTCCGCACCTTCGACACCTCGAAGGGTCCCGGCTATCCTTCGCCGTTGCCCAGGTCGCTGACTCCCTGGCCGTACAACGGTATTCCGGTGTGCCCTGGCTGCACGTTGGGCGGCAGGATCGGAGGATCGCAATGACCTCCCGGATCCCCCGCAACAGGTTGACGGCCGTGGCGGCGGTTGTCCTGGTCGGGCTCGTCGTTGCCGGCGCCGCCGTACTCGTCCGCAACGCGGTCTTCGGCCCGAAGACGATCACCGCCTACTTCACCACCGCCACCGCGATCTATCCCAATGACGAGGTGCGGGTATCGGGTGTCAAAGTCGGCAACATCAAATCCATTCAGCCGCAGGGCACCCAGGCCAAGATGACTTTGAAGGTCGACCGCGACGTGCCGATTCCGGCGGACGCGAAAGCCGTGATCGTCGCCTCGAACCTGGTGGCTGCCCGTTACGTCCAGCTCTCGCCTGCCTATCGGGACAGTGGACCGGTCATGCCCGACGGGGCCGTGATACCGGTCGAACGGACCGCGGTCCCGGTCGAGTGGGACGAGGTGAAAGCCCAGTTGATGCGGCTGGCGACGGATTTGGGGCCCAAGAGTGGTGTGTCGGGCACGTCGGTGGGCCGGTTCATCGACAGCGCCGCCAACGCGCTCGACGGCAACGGCGACAAGCTGCGCCAGACACTGGCCCAACTGTCAGGAGTGGGCCGCATCCTCGCCAACGGTAGCGGCAACATCGTCGACATCATCAAGAACCTGCAGACCTTCGTCGGCGCGCTGCGCGACAGCAACGTCCAGATCGTGCAGTTCAACGACCGCCTGGCCACCCTCACCAGCGTGGTCAACGACAGCAGATCCGACCTGGACGCGGCGCTGACCGACCTGTCGACGGCCGTCGGCGAGGTGCAGCGCTTCATCGCCGGGACGCGCAACCAGACCAGCGAGCAGATCGCCCGGTTGGCCGATGTCACACAGGTTTTGGTCGATCAGCACATGGATCTGGAGAACATTTTGCACGCGGCGCCGAACGCGCTCGGCAACTTCTTCAACGACTACAACGCCGACACCGGAACCATCGTCGGCGGGTTCGGCATCATGAACTTCGCGAACCCCACCTTCTCGGGTTTGATGGTTCCGCTGCCCGTGCCGGGCTGCACCGCACTCGGCGCCATCGAGAACGTCACTGCCGTTGAATCGGGCAAGCTGTGCTCGCTGTTCCTCGGTCCCGGGTTGCGCGTGCTCAACTTCAACAACCTGCCGATCCCCATCAACATCTTCCTGCAGAAGTCGGTGGACCCGTCCAACATCCTTTACAGCGAGCAGCGCCTGGCACCCGGCGGCGAGGGCCCGAAACCCGGACCGCCCGAGATCCCGCCCGCGGTGTCGGCCTACACCGGCCTGCCCGGTGATCCGGTCGGACCGCCGGGGGCGGTGCCGCCCGCGCGGATACCGGGCGCGGCGATGCCGCTGCCGCCCCCGCCGAGCACGCCGGAGGTGCCACCACCGCCGCCACCGGCGCAGAGCGCGTCAGACATGCTGCTGCCGGCCGATCGGCCACAACAATGATCGCCGGGGTGGCGGCGCGCCGGGTGTTCGCCGTGGGCTGTTGCGTGGTGCTGACGGCGACGGGATGCGCGTTCCACGGCCTGAATTCACTGCCCCTGCCGGGCGCGGTCGGACGCGGGCCGGGGGCCAACATCTACCACGTGGAGCTGCCGAATGTCGGCACCATGGAGTCGAATTCGCCGGTGATGATCGACGATGTCGTCGTCGGCAGTGTCGGCGCGATGAGGGTGAAAGGCTGGCACGCCGACGTCGAGATCTCGGTGAAGCGCGATGTCGTCGTCCCGGCCAACGTGGTGGCCACCGTCGGTCAGACCAGCCTGCTGGGGTCGATGCATGTGGAGCTCAATACGCCGCTCGGCCAGCAGGGCAGTGGACGGCTGCAACCGGGCGCCACCATCCCGCTGAGTCGCTCATCGGCCTACCCGTCGACCGAGCAGACGCTGTCGTCGCTGGGGGCGGTCGTCAACGGCGGCGGGCTGGGACAGATCGGGGAGATCATCCACAATTTCTCCGCCGCCCTGTCCGGGCGCGAGGGCGCGGTGCGTGATCTGATCACCCGCCTCGACACGTTCGTCGGAACGCTGGACGACCAGCGGGACAACCTCGTCGATTCCATCCAGGCGCTGAACCGGCTTGCCGCCACGTTCGCCGACCAGCGCGACGTCCTCACCCAGGCGCTGCAGAAGATACCGCCCGCGCTCGATGTGCTGATCAAGGAGCGCCCACGGCTCACGGCCGCCCTGGACAAACTGCGCGTCTTCAGCAACACCGCCACCCGGTTGGTCAACGACACCCAGGCCGACCTGGTCAAGAACCTCAAGAATTTGGAGCCGACCATCCGCGCGCTCGCCGACGTCGGACCGGAGCTCGGCACGGCGGTCGCGGCCGGGTTCGTGTTCCCGTTCACCCAGAACTTCGTCGACCGTGCGGTGCGGGGCGATTACTTCAACCTGCACGTCGATCTGGACTTGTCGATTCCACGGCTCAAGCGAGGCCTGATGCTGGGAACCCACTGGGGGCAGCTGGACCAGCCGCTGGTACCGGCGCCAGGCGACCCGTATTACCTGCAATACACCCACGATCCAATGCATGACCCGGTGCGGCCGCCGTGGGTCGACCCGGCCAGCCTCCCTCCGCTGCCCGGGCCCCCGCCGGGTGCTGCCCCGCTGCCCGGGCCGCCGCCGACCGCTGCCCCGCTGCCCGGGCCGCCGCCCGCCGCGGCACCGCAGCCCGATGCGGCTGTGGGTCAAACACCGCCGCCGGCAACGGCACCGACGGAAGGTGGCGGGTAGATGCTGACGCGCTTCGTCCGGATCCAGCTGGCGGTGTTCGCGATCGCCGGGACCGTTGGCGTGATCGCGATGGTCCTCTTCTACATCCAAGCGCCGACCCTGCTGGGAATCGGCCGGATGACGGTGACACTGGAGCTGCCGGCCACCGGCGGCCTGTACCGGTTCTCCAACGTGACCTACCGCGGGGTTCAGCTCGGAAAGGTGACGTCGGTGGGCCTGACCCCGACGGGCGCGAAAGCGACGCTGTCGCTTAGCACTTCACCGAAGGTTCCCGCGGACCTGACCGCGGAGGTGCTGAGCGTCTCCGCGGTGGGTGAACAGTACGTGGACCTGCGGCCCAAGACCGATTCGCCGCCCTACCTGCACGACGGTTCGGTGATCGCCGCGCGCGACACCACGATTCCGCAGCCGGTCGGGCCGATGCTCGACCAGCTCAATGCCTTGGTCCAAAGCATCCCGAAGACCAAACTCGGCCAATTGCTCGACGAGTCCTTCCAGGGCTTCAATGGATCCGGTTACGACCTTGGGTCACTGATCGATTCGTCGCAGACGTTGTCCCGCGACGCCAACGGCGTCGTCGATCGCACCCGGGCCCTCACCGAAGACACCGGTCCGCTCCTGGATACCCAGGCGCGCACCACCGATTCGATCAGGACGTGGGCGCGGAGTTTCGCCGGCATCTCGGATGTGCTGGTGAACAACGACTCCCACTTCCGCACCATTCTGCAAAACGGGCCCGAGGCGGCGAACGAAGCGTCGCGGCTTCTCGCCCAAATCAAACCGACGCTGCCGGTGTTGCTCGCCAACCTGACCACCATCGGTCAGATCGGCGTCACCTACCACCCCTCGCTGGAGCAGCTGCTGGTGTTGCTGCCGTCGGCGGTCGCCATCGAGCAGGCCGCCGCGGCGCCGAACCATCCCGAGGGCACGGCCCAGGGCGACTTCGCGCTCACGATCGACGATCCGCCGATTTGCACGGTCGGCTTCATGCCGCCCAACACGTGGCGATCCCCGGACGACCTCACCGACATCGACACACCCGACGGGTTGTATTGCAAGCTCCCGCAGGATTCGCCGATCGGGGTTCGCGGCGCCCGCAACTACCCGTGTATGGGCCACCCGGGCAAGCGCGCCCCCACCGTCGAAATCTGCAACAGCGACAAGCCGTACATGCCGTTGGCGATGAAACAGCACGTCCTCGGTCCCTACCCGCTTGACCCCAACCTGCTCGCTCAGGGCGTCCCGCCCGACGACCGGGTGACCGTCAACGACAGGATCTTCGGCCCGGTGGAGGGAACTCCGCTGCCGCCGGGGGCGGTGCCGCGAGGTTCGCCGGCGGGGCCGCGGGGCGAGAATCCGCCACCGGGCACGGTTGGAGCGGCAGTTCCGCCCGTGCCGTCGTCGGGACCGCCCCCGCTGGCGCCGATGTCGCGAATGTCGGCAGACCTTCCGCCCATAGCGCCACTGGACGTCCCTGCCGCCGGGGAACTTCCCCCGCCGCCGGCCGCGCCCGCGGTGTCCACTCCTCCCGATGCCGCGCCCCCCGACGCGGCCGCGGGCGGCGGGCCGCAGGCCGCGCCAAGCTCATTCAACGGCGGGGCCGGAAAGCAACGGCCGTCCGTCACCATCGCCCGGTATGACCCGCGCACGGGTCGTTATGTCGGTCCGGACGGAAAGCTGTACCAGCAGTCGGATCTGGTTGCTCCGAAGGCGCCCAAGACGTGGCAGGACATGCTTCCCACCTGAAGCCGCCTCGGGCCGCGGAAGTAAGTGAGTGGAACGGCCGGTCAGCCTATTTTGTCCAGGCGCAACGGCATCGCGATATCAAGCCACTGGTTTTGCCCGCAGGCACCGGACGGGCCGACCGTCTTGTCTTTTCCGGCGTAGGTCGACGAGCCGAGCTGATATCCGCCGTATTCGTTCACCGGGTAGAAGTAGAAGGTCTGCTGCCCGGTGAACGCGGTGCCGTCCTCACACCGCTCCCAGTCCCGCACTTCGCGTTTGACCTTCCACATCTCCCCGTCGTTCATGTACAGGGGAGCGCTCCATCCCTGGTCGCTGGTCACCGTGCCGTGGCATTCCTGGAACGTGACGCACGTCGAGCTGATGGTCCAGGTCTGAACGACCGTCGGCTCGCCGAAGTACTGATCGTTCCGCTGGGCCCAATCGCCGATGGACGTGGCGCGGAACGTTCCGTTGACGGCCACTTCTTCCTTGGTCGTTGCCCGCGCGATGGATGCCGTGCTCAAACCGCCGAAAGCGGTGGCAGCGACCAGCGTTACGGCGGTGAGTGGTCGAACTGAACGCATCAGGTACTCCTCGACCCGCTTCGATTAACCGACACTATTAATGCGGTATCGACATTCCGTGCGGCTTTTCGTGCAATGAGATTAACACCGCTTCGGCTCCGACAAAATGGCGATTGAACCGAAATGGCAAGCGGTCACGACAGCGGATCCAACTTCGAAATCAGCCAGGACCCCTTGACCTTCGTCAGCGTCACCCGGGCGCTGTTCGCGGTCGTTTGTGGTTGTGGCTTCTCCGCGCTGGTCGCGGTCTGGTTGACGAATACCAGCACGACCGCGGAATCCGGGTGCAGCTCCGAAACGGCCGCCCGGATCACCTGGGCTGTCTCCGTGACGTGCTTCTGCTGTGCCAGCGCGGCGATCTGCTCTGTGAATTTGGTGTAGTAGGCGAGAAAATTGCCGGTGAGATATGACTTCGCCTTGGCGAAATCGCGGTCGAGGTTGTCGGGAGCGTACGACAGCACGGCCACGGATCCCTCTGACGCCGCCCGGATTGCCCGCTGCGCCGCCGCCTCGGAGACCTGCTGATCCGGCCGGTACAGGACGAAATACAGGCTGGCGGCGACACTCATCGCCGCAACGACCAACACCGTCGCGACTATCGAACGCCACCTCGCGACACACCGGCCGATCCAGCGTTTGGTTGCGGCCGGTCCGCCGGTGCGAGCCGGCCCCGGCGAGGAGGGTGAAGACGAACCACGCTCGACAGTCATTGCAAGAAATCGACTTTCGACATTTTGAGCTGGCCGCCGTCCCGCGCGAGGGCAACGCTGATCCGCCACACGACGGGTGGCCGATGCGTGTTGTCCGCATTGGTGACGTCGGATTTCGCTGCGACAAGCACAACCGCCGAATTGTCGCTCATCGACTCGACCGCGACGGCTTCGACGGTGGCCTTGCTGCTGACCTTCGATTCCTCCGTCTGTTTGGCCATGATGGCTGACATCGCAGACATCTGGGCCTTGAAGTCACCCGTGGACTCGTCGATGATGCGCTGGTAGTCGTCCCTGGCATGGTTGGCGTCAATCGACATCAGTGCCGTGATCCGTTGCCGCGCTGCGGCAGTGAATTCCGCCGCGAGCTGTTGTCTGTGCACGGTGGCCCGGTGCTGCCACACCATGTAACCGGTCGCCGCGAGAGAGGCGGAGACCAGCACGACGCCGACGGAGGCGGCAGTTGTTTTGCGGGACGGGCGTCGGAGCCACCGCGGTCGCCTCGGGAGCCGCGGCATCCGCAGTCGTGCCCGGATCGACTTTGCCTGGCGCTGCGCGACATCGGGGGAAGCGGTGTCGTCGTGCGCCTCCCCGGTTTCGGCTGCCGCGCGCAGCCTTGCGAGGCGCGCGGCAGCCGCCGCCGCCCGCGCTTCGGCCTCGGCGACTTCGTCTTCCGCGTCCGGGATGGGCGCGATGGCGCCGGCATCGGCCGCTGAGCGCGACCGTGGTTCTTCGGGATCGGTCACGTCCGCCGGGCCGCCGCACTGGTCGGCGTTAGGCCCCTCCGGTTCGTGCACGGAGAAGGAGCTTATCACCTGGACCGGTGTCAACGGCGTCATCGGTCAGCCGCAATCGTGGCTTCCACATGCGGAAATGCGTGC
Source organism: Mycobacterium sp. E342 (assembly GCF_001667665.1). Classification (NCBI taxonomy): domain Bacteria; kingdom Bacillati; phylum Actinomycetota; class Actinomycetes; order Mycobacteriales; family Mycobacteriaceae; genus Mycobacterium; species Mycobacterium sp. E342. Next base: position 34,141 of record NZ_LZJM01000340.1, on the reverse strand, counting down.
CTCCCGGGTGACGACGCGAAGCCTCGCCGGCGCGCCCCGGCGCCGGCGCCCGCGGGGCTCGGCCGATCTTCTCCAACCAGGAGAATTTTCTTTTCGGGTATGGCAAAGTAATCGGGTGCGATTCATCGTGGCGATGGCCGCCGCGTTGCTCGGCGCCGGTGTGCTGGCGGCGCCGCCGTCGTCGGCCGGGCCCACCGTTTGTGACTACCCGGCCTGCACCCCGGGCATCATGCCGCATCAGGTTCTGGGCGCGCCGTGTGACAACACCACCTACTACGCCTTCGGTGTCGCCGACGGCTACGTCTCGTTCGCCTCTGAGCCCGGACGGCTGATGTTCTGCGGCTCGCCCAGGAGATATCAGCCGCGATGGTTCCGGTCGCCTCCGATGGCGGGCGTCAAGGAGGAAGGCGCCAACTGCCAGAACTACCAGAACTACGTCGCGCAGGCGCCGGACGGCCTGTTCCTGATCTGCTTCGCCCACGACGGCGTCATGACCTGGGTCCGCGCCGACACATAGCCGCACTCGTCAGTCGGGGGTGTCCCGAGGCAGGCCGAGCAGGCGCCGGCTCAAGTCGGTGACCTGGGTGAGCAATGTGTCGTCATCGATGCCGGCGACCAGCGGATGCATGACAGCGGTGGCGAGCGCGCCGGAGAACATGGCCGCCTCGATTCGTCCGTCCAGCCCCGCATCGCTCAGCAGCACCCGGTACAGACGGTCCATGAAGGTTTGAAACGGCTTGTGCTCGGCCAGCAATCGGACGACGACGGGATCGAATTGCAACGTGCGCACCAACCGTCGGTCGCGAACGGCCATCTCGACCACCCGCACCAATAAGGCGTCTCGCGCCTGCGGCCCGTCGTCGTATGCCTCGGCCTCCTCGAGGGCCGGCTCGAGCCGGCCGAGTTCGCGCTCGGTCACGGCGATGACGATCTGCTCTTTAGTCCGAAACTGGTGGTAGACAGCGGCTTTCGTTATCCCGACGGCGTCGGCGATCATCTGTAGCGACGTACCGCTGACACCGTGCGCGGCGAACAGCTCCAACGCGGCGTCCAGCACCCGCGTCCGGGCCGCACTGTGCTCGATCAGCCGGAACTGCCCATCGGTGACCTGCTCTGGTGCTCTGCCCACGCACCGAGACTAGACGATGCTATTGACTCCAGGCTAGCCGATCGGCTAGCTTCGCTGACTGGGCGGGTGTGGGTGGCCGATCTCGCAGGACAGGGGTGCTGATGTCCGACGTCGACGGTGGCGTTACTCAGGGTGGAGGGACGACGCGGGCGCCGCTGCGGCGGACCGACGGTGAGCTGATCCTGCTGTGGAGTCTGCCCGCCGCCCTGATCATTTGGATCGCCTCGTTCTTTCTCTTTCCGGGCTTCAACCCGCCGATGTCACCGACGATGCCGGCGGAACAGGTCGCTGCGTTCTACCGCGATCCGGCGCATTTCCCGGAGGTTCGGTACAGCATGATTGTGTTCAACTGGTTCGGGGTGTGCCTCGTGCCGATTCTGGCTTTGATCGTGCTGCAGATCCGCAGGATGGCGCACCGAACGCCGATCTTTTCCTACGCGATGCTGGGTTGCGCGGCCGGCGGTCCGACCCTGTTTCTCGTCGCCAACGTCTGCTGGCTGCTGGCCGCCTTCCGGCCGGAGCGGAGTCCGGGGCTGACTCAGCTGCTCAACGATTTCGGCTGGATCACCTTCACGATCCTGGTGCCCTTCCTGATCGGGCAAAGCGTGATCCTGGCCGTGGCAATCTATTTCGACGATCAGCAGCGCCCGGTGTTCGGCCGCTGGGTGGCCCACTTCAATCTTCTCGTGGCGGCCGCGCTGGTGCCCGCGGCGTTCGTCGGCGTCTCGCTGACCGGACCGCTGGCATGGGACGGCTTCTTGTCGTTCTGGGTGAAGAACGTCGCGATTGCCGTCTGGATCGTGGTGATGGGCGTCGTCTTGGGGCGCGCCGTTTATCGCGAGCGCGCCGAGATCCACGGGCGGCCAGACGAACTGGTCAACGCATGAGTGCGGTGATCACACCGCCGCCCTCCGCTGGAGCCCTGCCTCGCCGAATCCGCTGGCAGGTAAGGCACAACCCCAGACGAGAACTATGGTTCGCGTGGGGGACCCTCCTGCTGTTCTACGCCATCTTCTTTCCGATGTTTTTCATCGTGGCGCAGGTCCAGCCCCCGCCCGAGCCCAGCTGGGACCTCGCCACACAGCTCCACTGGTTCTTCGAACGCCGTCTCGGGATACCGGTTGGCTTCGGCATCATCTTCGCCGTCAGCGGCATGATCGCGGTCAACAACGCCCTGATCGCGTACTCGATGCGGCGCATGTCGGTCAGTCGGGCCTTCGGGTATTCGTATCTGCTCATCTATTCGCTGAGTGCGGTTCCCGGCATGCTGCTGCTCAACATCGCGCTGATCGTCGGCACACTGCGACCCGAGCGCGACCCCGAAGCGATCGGTTGGCTCTACGACTTCGCCTTCCTGTCCTTCGACGGCACGATGGGGGTGTTCCTGATCGGCTCGCTGATCTGGATGGTCGCGATCCTGCTCGACACGAACCGCGTGTTCCCCAAGTGGTTCGGCTATCTCAACCTGTGCAACGCGCTGACCGAGGTGGTGGTGGCGCCGTGCTGGATCTTTCGGCGTGGCGTGTTCGCGTGGGATGGGGAGATCGCCTGGTGGCTGGACATGGTCGTATTCGGCATCTACCAAGTCACTTTCATCGTGATGCTGTTTCACATGATCCGCCGCGAAGACTTCGGTACCGGGCGCCTGCCTGACCTGCCGCGAAAAGGGGCGGCCGCGTGATGACCGGCGTAGCCGAGGACAAGCAACGGACCAGGTTCGTGCCGGGCCAGCCCGACATGTGGGCATTCGTGTTGTTCGAGACGCTGGTCTTCACCGCATATTTCGGCTTCTATTTGTTCTCCCGCGCTCGCGGCCCCGAGCTTTTCCTGCGCTCGCAGGCGCACCTCGACCTGCGCATCGGGGTTTTCAACACCCTTGTCCTGCTGCTGAGCTCGTGGTCGGTGGCCCGCTGCGTCCAGTCCGCCCGTGCCGGCGCCTATCGTGCGGCGCTGCGAGACGTGTTCGTCACGGCCGCATTCGCCGTGGTGTTCCTGTTCTTCAAGGTGTTCGAGTGGGCCCGGCTGGTGCACGCGGGAAATGGGCTGGGCAGCAACGACTTCTTCACCTACTACTTCTTCCTCACCGGCATCCACTTCGTGCACCTGCTGATCGGCTTCGTCGCCCTCGGTGTCGTCGTCTACCAACTGCGCGGTCAGGCGCGCCGGGAGCGGAAGGTCCAGGAAAATATTGAAACGTGTGCCACCTATTGGCACACCGTTGATTTCCTATGGGTGCTCATCTTCGCGTTGCTGTATGTGGTGAGGTGATCGGAATCAAGTTCAACAAGCGGTTGCCGGTGGTATGGCTGATCCTGGCGTCGCTGACGCTCGCCTACCTATGGATAGACCATTCCGCCGGTGGATCGCTGAAATCCAGCGCGGTGGTCACCTCGACCGTCATCGTGATCGCACTTGTCAAGGTGCGCATCATCTTTCGCGAGTTCATGGAGGTCAGGAACGCTCCGGTCCTGCTGTGCCGGCTGACCGACGCCTGGGTGGTGCTGATGGCCGCCGCCCTGCTCGGCTGCTACTTCGTCGGCATGAACCTGTGATTTCAGCCCACGACCGCGACCGCGTCCGCCGTCGTGAACCTCAGGTGCAGTTCGCTCAGGCCGCGCAGGATGTACGTCGGCTCGTAGGTGTAGCGGCGATCGGCGCTCGGACCGTGGTGGGCTTCGTCGATCTCGATGTGCGACATCCGGTCCAGCAGCCGCTCGATCGAGACGCGGCCCTCGACGCGGGCGAGCGGGCCGCCCGGGCAGGAGTGCACGCCGCGGGCAAACGCCATGTGCTCGCGCACGTTGCGTCGATACAGGTCGAACTCGTGCGGGTTCTCAAACCGGCGCGGGTCGCGATTGGCCGCGCCCGGCAGCACCATCACCACGGTGCCGGCGGGGATGTCAACGCCCCCGACGGTGGTGGCTCTACGGGCCAGCCGCGAGTCACTCTTGACGGGGCTGTCCATCCGCAGCGATTCCTCGATGAACCCGGGAATCAGGCTGCGGTCGTCGCGCAGCTCTTGCTGGATGTCCGGCCGGTCCCCGAGCACCTGCAGCGCCGCGCTGAGCAGCTTGGCCGTGGTTTCCTGCCCGGCGGCGAAGAGGAACGTCGCCGAGCGGACGACCTCGATGACGGGCGGCGTCGAGCCGTCGGGGTACTTCGCCGACGCCAATGAGGTCAGGACGTCGTTGCGTGGCTCGCGTCGCCGGTCCTCGATGTAGGTGCAGAACTTCTCGTCGAGCCACTCCAGCGGGTTGATCCCGACCGACTCGTGGTCCAGCGCGCCCACCCGCGCCTCGGGACGGTCGGCGCCCAAGACCTTGCGGAACTCCTTGTGGTCGGATTCCGGCACGCCCAGCAGGTCGGCGATCACCAAGGTGGCGAACGGCTTTGAGTACTCGGCGATGAACTCGCACTCCCCGTTGCGCAAGAACTCGTCGAGCTGACGGTCGGCGAGGCGCCACATGAATTCCTCGTTCTGCTTCAGCCGGCTCGGGGTCAGCAGCTTCGCCAGCACCGATCGCGCCTTGGTGTGGTCCGGCGGATCCATGGTGACCATGTGCTCGTTCATCGGGAAAAAGCTGCGGTGCCGATCGATCTGGGCACTGATGTCGTCGCCTTCGGGTTGGAAGGGCAACGGGGGGAACGGGCCGCCGAGGGCGACGATGTTGGAAAACGTCTCGGGGTCCTTGTAGACCTCGCAGGCTTCGTCATACCCGGTGACGGCGACGACGCCGTAATGGGGCAGACGCAGCACCGGATTCTGACCGCGCAGGTAGTCGAAGTAGGGGTGGGGATCGGGGACCAGAGACGGATCGGTGAAGAAGTCGATCGACTCGTAGTTACTCATCGGATGTGCGTCTCCCTGGGCTGGGTTTACCGGCGGGGTTCGTCGGCATGCGAAACCGCCCCCGTTTCGACAATCTGCTGAGCACCTGCTTAGCACGGCGGTAATGTCGTGGTCAAGGTCACAACGCCGTGCCGCGCTACGATTTCCGTGGTCGCCACGCGATCGGGAGGACGGAGTAGCGGGATGACATCGGTCCGCAGGATCGGGGCGCCGGACGCGAAGAATCGCGGTCTGCTGCTCGACGCGGCCGAACAGCTGATGCTCGACGAGGGCTACGCCGCAGTCACGTCGCGCCGCCTCGCGAACAAGGCGGGGCTGAAGCCGCAACTGGTGCACTACTACTTCCGCACCATGGAAGAGCTCTTCCTCGAGGTGTTCCGCCGCCGCGGCGAGGAAGCGCTCGCGGTGCACGCGCAGCTGATGAAGTCGCCGCAGCCGCTGTGGGCGTTGTGGCGATTCGGCACTGATCCCGCATTCACCCGGATTTCCATGGAATTCATGGCGCTGGCCAACCACCGCAAGGAATTGCGAGCCGAAATCGCTTACTACGCAGAACGTTTGCGTGAAGAGGAACGGCAAGCGGTGACGGCCGCCCTGCAGCGGTATGGAGTGGCCAGAGAAGACATGCCGCCGGTCGTGGTTACCGTGCTCATGTCCAGCTTGTCCAGATTTTTGGTTCTCGAGCGGGCGATCGGGATGTCCGGCGGTCACGCCGAAACGGTGCAGCTAGTCGAAGATCACTTGCGGCGCCTGGAAGGCGAGCCGCAGCCGATCGATGGTGTGCCGCAGACCTGGGTTGTTCACCAGTTGCGCAGCGAACAGAGCACGCCCTTGGGGCCGTCCTTGGATACGACCACGGCTCCGTCGACCGCCAGATCGCAGTGAAGCCCCGGCGTGCCGGGCTCCGTACCCGTGCTCGCCACGACCATCGCGTAATCGTCGGGGTTCGACATGTCCAGGTCGAAACTCCACGGCGTGCTGGGGCCGAGGTCGACATCGACGTGCGGCGTGAACGAGTAAGGGTTGTGGCTGTAGTCGGAGAATTTCTCCGGTTGGTGGTCCAGGTAATAGATGTCGGTGTAGATCGGATTCTTCGCGGTCACGGTGTATTTGACGTGATGCATGACCGGGTCGTCGGCCCGGGCATGGCCGGCGCTGACGAGGGAACCGGTCGCACCCACCAGCAGCACCGATAGCGTCGTCGCGCCCGCCAGTCTGCCCCTCATCTCGCTCCTCCGGCCGCCCGTCGCGCACTCATCGTGCGGTTCATGACCCGCTCCGCGGCCCGCCAGTGCGCGTCGGCAACCCACAGCCGCGCAAAGGATGCTATCGCTTCGTCCGCCGAAACTCCGCTGATTACGCGCTTGATCTCGGTTGCCGGGTGGCGAGCCAGCGACCTCGCGATGGATTGCCATCCCTCGTCGAACTCCGCGCGCGGCAACACCCGGTCCACCAAGCCGATTCGCTCGGCCTCGTCCGCGGTGAGGGCGGTTCCGGTGCCGGCCAGCAACAGCGCCCGGCTCTTTCCGACGAGTTCGGCCAGCCGCTCGGCGCCGCCCCAGGCCGGCATGATCCCCAGCTCGACCTGATTGAAGGCGATCTTGACGTCGTCGGCCGCCAGCCGGATGTCGGCCGCAACGGCGACCTCGGCGCCGCCACCGAAGGCGTGGCCGTTCAGCGCGGCGATCACCGGAGCGGGGAAGCCGGCGAGCTGATCGCAGATCGCCCGCATCCGCTTGGCCATCGCCGCGGCGTCCTCTTCGGTGCGCAGCGCGCGCAGCTCCTTGAGGTCGCCACCGGACACGAAAGCCCGATCACCCGCGCCCTTGATCACCAGCGTCTTGGCGCCCGCCGCCGCGTCGAGCGCCTTTTCGAGCTGCTGCATGGTGTCCAGGGCGATGGCGTTGCGCGCCTGAGGCCGATCGATGGTCAGCACAGCCAGCCCGTCGTCGATCTCCAGGTCCACCATGCGGCATCGCTCCTTGGACGAGAACAGACGATATCGGCATCTGTCTGAAGTGCAGAGAATAGCATCGTCGTTGCAGGCCGAAGCGCTATCCGTCAGCGAAGACAGGGGTACCCCTTGCGGGATCGAATCGCGGCCGCGGTCGTGGCGGCGCTCGCTGTCACGACCGTCGGCGCATGCACTCCGCGGCCGCCCACCCGGCTGGCCAGCACCGCCTCGGTGACGGTCAACGGAAGCGAAACGACGTTCAACGTCGTCAAGTGCGGTCAGCTGCAATGGACCCGGACGATCGACATCGGCGGCGATTTCGCCGGAGCCAGAGTGGTCGTCGATGAGCAAGCGGAGGCCGTCAGCGCCGAGTCGGTGCACATCCGCAATGTCAATGGCTTCACCGGAATGTACTCGCGGGGCGGACAGGGTGACGCGGACACGAGGCTGAGCGGGGACAGGTTCACCATCACCGGCACCGCACGGGGATACAAGCCCGACAAGCCCAACGAACCGGCCACCGCGCCCTTCAAAATCGTCGCCACCTGCTGACCGTTCCCGCGCAATGGCGGGGCCCCGTTGCGGTTCGACGCCCGCAGAGAATACAATTCTCAAAAATTGCGAAGGAGGATTCCATGGGCCAGCTGTCGCACCGGGAGGACGTCCCGTTCCCGATCTTTGACGCGGACAACCATCTCTACGAGCCGCCGGAGGCGCTGACCAAGTTCCTGCCCAAGGAGTACAAGGACTACGTCCAGTACGTGCAGATCAATGGGCGCACCAAGATCGCGATCCGCGGCCACATCAGCAATTACATTCCCAACCCGACCTTCGAGGTCGTCGCGCGGCCGGGCGCGTGGGAGGAGTACTTCAAGTACGGCAACCCGGACGGCAAGAGCAAGCGCGAGCTGTTCGGCGAGCCGATGCGCGCGATCCCGGCGTTCTTCGAGCCCGGCCCGCGTCTGGAGAAGATGAACGAGCTGGGCCTGGACCGCACGCTGATGTTCCCGACGCTGGCCAGCCTGCTCGAGGAGCGGCTGCGCGACGACCCGGTCGCCATCCACGTCCTGATCCATGCGCTGAACCAGTGGCTCGACGAGGTCTGGGGCTTCAACTACCAGAACCGGATCTTCACCACCCCGGTCATCACCCTGCCGATCGTCGAGAAGGCGATCGAGGAGCTGGAGTGGGCGGTCAAGCGCGGCGCGCGCTGCATCCTGGTCCGCCCGGCTCCCGTCCCCGGCTTCCGCGGCCCGCGGTCGTTCGCGGTGCCCGAATTCGACCCCTTCTGGGAGCGGGTCGTCGAGCACGACGTGCTGGTCGGCATGCATTCCAGCGACAGCGGCTACTCCCGGTACACCTCCGAGTGGGACGGCGCCGAGCAGGAGATGCTGCCGTTCCAGACCAACGCGATGGGCATCCTCAACGAGTGGCGGCCGATCCAGGACGCGGTGGGCTCGTGGGTGATTCACGGCGCGCTCTACCGCCACCCGAAGCTGAAGGTCGCGATCGTCGAGGCCGGTTCGAAGTGGATGACACCGTTGCTGGACGGCCTGGCCGAGGTCTTCCGCAAGGCCCCGGAGGTCTTCCCGAGCGACCCCGTCGAGATGGTCAAGAACCGCATCCACGTGAGCCCGTTCTTCGAGGACGGCATCGACGATCTGGTCAGCCTCGTCGGCGTGGACCGGGTGCTGTATGGCTCGGACTGGCCGCACCCGGAGGGGCTGGCTGAGCCGACCTTCTACGTCAACGCATTGTCGCACCTGTCCGTCGACGACCAGGCAAAGATCATGGGCGGCAACCTCGGACGACTCGTCACGGTGTGACAGGCCGCCCGACCTGGCAGACCATCCCCGAGATGGTCTCGAGCGCGGCGGACCGCTTCGGTGACGCGGAAGCGATCGTGGACGGTCCGCTGCGCCTCACCTTCTCGGAAGCGGTCGAGCAGATCCGTTGCGCGGCAGGCGCTTTCGCCGAACTGGGCATCAACAGGGGCGATCGCGTCGCCGTCTGGGCGCCGAATTCCGCGGAATGGATCATCGCGGCCTTCGGGCTGCTCACCGCGGGCGGCGTGCTGGTGCCGGTAAATACGCGGTTCAAGACGGAAGAAGCGGGCGACATCATCACCCGCAGTGAAGTCAAGGCCGTAATGGTTCAGAAGGGTTTTCTGGGCCAGGACTACATCGCCCCGGCGGGCGCGCCCGTCATCGATCTGAAGTCCGAGTTCCTTTCCAGCGGTTCACCGTTCGAGCGGGCGGTGAGCGGCAGCGACATCGCCGACATCATCTTCACCTCGGGCACGACCGGCCGCCCGAAGGGCGCGATGATGAATCATCGCCAGAGCCTGCGGATGTACGAAGAATGGGCGACGCTCGCCGACCTGCGCGAAGGCGACCGCTACCTGCAGATCAACCCGTACTTCCACACGTTCGGCTTGAAGGCCGGTCTCATCACGTCGTTTCTCCGCGGCGCGACGATGCTGCCGGTCGCGGTGTTCGACGTCGACACGGTGGTCAATCTCATTGAACGCGAACGTGTCACGATGCTGCCGGGTCCGCCGACGCTGTATCACTCGCTACTGACGGTCGGCGACAAAGCCAAGCTCGCGACGTTGCGGGCGGGGGTGACCGGCGCCGCCGACATCCCCGTCGAACTGGTCCGCCGCATCCACGGCGAACTGCCCTTCCAGACGTTGATGACCGGATACGGGCTCACCGAAGCCGGCAACGTCACCCTGTCCCGGCCCGGCGATTCGTTCGAGGATGTGGCGACGACCGCGGGCCTGCCCTGCGACGGGGTCGAGGTGCGCATCGCCGACGATGGCGAGGTGCTGGTCCGCGGCTACGGCGTCATGCAGGGGTACCTCGACGATCCGGAGGCCACCGCCGCCGCGATCGATGCCGACGGCTGGCTGCACACCGGCGATCTGGGCCGCGTCGACGCCGCCGGTCGGCTGCGCATCGACGGGCGCAAGAAGGACATGTTCATCGTGGGCGGGTTCAACGCCTACCCGGCGGAGATCGAGGGCTACCTGCTCGAGCATCCGGCGGTGGCGCAGGCCGCTGTCATCGGTGTCCCCGATGAACGCCTCGGCCAGGTGGGCAAGGCCTTCGTGGTGGCGAAAACCCCGGTGGCCGAGGATGACTTGCTGATATGGTGCCGGGAGCGGATGGCAGGTTTCAAGGCGCCGAGATCCATCCAGTTTCTCGACGCCCTGCCGCTCAATGCCACCGGGAAAGTGATGAAGGACCAACTCCGTTGAGCGACGGCGACATTCATTCGATGGTGATCGCGTCCGACTACCGCGTTCCGGATCCGAGCCGGGTGTGGCCGCTGCTCGAGCGCAGGAAGGCGGCCCTGGCCGACATCGGCGCCCACCACGTCCTGGTCTACACCTCGACGCACGACTACGGCCGCGTACTGGTGATGATCGGAGTCCACAGCTGCGAGCCGATCGTGGAACTGCTGCGCTCCCGGATCTTCTTCGACTGGTTCGACGCGGCCGGCGTCGACGACATTCCCGCGGTCTTCGCCGGCGAGATCGTCGACAGGTTCATTCCGGCGCCCACCGCGACCCCGGAGGCGCCGGGCGTCGTCGTCGCCACCATCGCCTCGGTCCACGACGTGTCGGCGCTGACCGCCGAAGTCGCCTCGGCCACCGACAGATTCGTCGCGGCCGGCATCCGCAAGACGTGGATCTTCCAGGCCTTCGACGATGAGCACGAGGTGCTGATCATGTCGGAGTTGCCCGACGAGGAGAGCGCGCGGCGGTGGATCGAGCATCCCGACGCCGCGGCCGAGTGGATGTCGGGCGCCGGGGTGGGGCCCTACCCGCCGGTGTTCATCGGCCGATTCACCAACATGATGCGCATCGAGGCGGACTGAGCGGCCACCCGGGATGTTCGTGTGCCTGTGCAACGGGGTCACCAGTCAAACGGTGACCGAGGCGGTTGAGGCCGGGGCGTGCACGACCAAGGACGTCGCGCGGGCCTGCGGGGCGGGCGCCGACTGCGGCCGCTGCCGGCGGACGGTCCAGGCGATACTGCGATCGGCGGGCCCCAACGGCGCACCCGCGCGACCCTGATGCGGTGGCCCTAGCGGCGAACGCTGCCGTCCGGCGACATCGGCTGGACGAGTTCGACCAGCAGCGGCGGGATTTCGAGCCGCGGCAGGACCACCTCGACGAGCACCATGCGGTCCCGGTACCGCGCGGCGGCCGTCAAGGCGTCGTCGAGTTCACCGTAGGTCTGCACGCGGAACGCCAGGTGGTCGGCGACGCCCAGCGCGCCGGGGACATCCGTCCACTTCCAATTCACGATGTCGTTGTAGGGCGCCGCCTCCCCGTGGATCGCCCGCTCGACGGTGTAGCCGTCGTTGTTCACCACCACGATGACCGGGGACAGCCCTTCCCGCGAGAAGTTGCCCAGCTCTTGGACGGTCAGCTGCGCGGCGCCGTCACCGATCAGCAGCACGGTCCGGCGGTCCGGATGCGCCACCCCGGCTCCCAGCGCCGCGGGCAGCGTGTAACCGATTGAGCCCCATAGTGGTTGGCCGATGAAGGTCACGCCCTGCGGCAGGCGGTGGTCGGCCATTCCGTAGAAGGAGGTGCCCTGGTCGGCGAGGACGACGTTGCCCGGGGTGAGGGCCGTGCACAGGCGGTCCCACAACATCTCCTGCGTCAGCGGTTGGTCGCGCGGCGGGGATGGGGGCAGCGCCTCGGCGGGCGGCGAGGCCACCGGCGGCGACGTGACCGCACGCCGGGTCAGGATGGTGGCCAGCGCCTCCAGCGCGGCACCCATCTCCAGCGGCGCGAAGACCTCGCCGGCCACGCTGCTCTGGTACTGCCCGACGTCGATGGTCCGGGCCGGGTCGATCCGCTGGCTGAAGAAGCCGCTCACCATGTCGGTGAACACCACGCCCGCGGTCACCAAAACCGGCGCCCGTTCGATGGCGGCGCGCACCGCCGGGGCGCTGGCCGAGCCCGCGTAGATGCCCAGGTAGTGCGGTGAGCTTTCGTCGAGCAGGCTCTTGCCCCACATCAGCGTCGCGTAGGGGACGACGTCGGCGGTTAGCAGCGCCTCGAGTTCCTTGACCACCTGCAGCCGGTGCACCAGCAAGTCGGCCAGCACGGTCAGCTGGTGGTCGCCGATGAGCTCCGAGGCGGCCTCGACGAACAGCGACAGGGCGCGCGGGCTGGTGCCGCCGGTGTAACGGGGCAGCGGGTCACCGGGCGGTTCGGTGGGGAAGCGGGCCACATCGGTGGAGAGCAGGATGTAGCCGGGCCGCTTCTGTTCGCGCACCTCCGACAGCACCCGGTCGATCTCGCGGCGGGCGGTCGCGGGCATGAGGTTGGCCTGCGCGCAGGTGATCTCGCGGCTGATCCGGAAGAAATGCTCGAAGTCTCCGTCGCCGAGGGAGTGGTGCAGCGCGCGGCGAGTGCCCTGCGCGTCTTTCGAGGGTCCACCGACGATGTGCACGACGGGCACCTGCTCGGCGTAGCTGCCCGCGATGGCGTTGGCCGCCGACAGCTCGCCCACGCCGAAAGTGGTTACCACCGCCGACATTCCGCGCAACCGACCGTAGCCGTCGGCGGCGTAGCCGGCGTTCAGCTCGTTGGCGTTGCCCACCCACCGGATGCTGGGGTGGGCGACGATGTGGTCCAGGAACTCCAGGTTGTAGTCCCCCGGGACGCCGAAGATCTCGGTGACACCGAGTTCGGCGAGGCGGTCCAACAGATAGTCACCGACGGTGTAGACGGGCTGGCTTGCGGGGGCAGTCACAAGCACGACGGTACCTCCGCCGAATCCCTACCGGGCCGGACGCCGTTTCAGTATCGTGCGGGCCATGGCACTCAAGGAATCCCGCGACATCGTCATCGAAGCCAGTCCGGAGGAGATCCTGGACGTCATCGCCGATTTCGAAGCGATGCCCGAATGGTCCGAACCCCATCAGAGTGCGGAAGTCCTCTCGAGGGGGGCCGACGGGCGGCCCGAACAGGTGAAGATGAAGGTGAAGGTCGCCGGGATCACCGATGAGCAGGTGGTGGCCTACACCTGGGCGGCGGACTCGGTCAGCTGGAAGCTGGTGAGCTCCTCGCAGCAGAAGGCCCAGGACGGGAAGTACACCCTGATACCGCAGGGCGAGGCGACGCTGGTCAAGTTCGAGCTGCTGGCCGACCCGAATGTGCCACTGCCCGGTTTCGTCCTGAAGCGCGCCGTCAAGGGCACCATCGATTCGGCGACCAAGGCGCTGCGCGAGCGAGTGCTCAAGGTCAAGAAGGGGAACTAGTCGAGGTGGGCGACGGCGGGCCCCTGGCCGGGGTGAGGGTCATCGAGCTCGGCGGGATCGGACCTGGGCCGCACGCAGGAATGATGCTCGCCGACCTCGGTGCCGACGTGGTGCGGGTGCGCCGGCCCGGCGGCTTGGTGATGCCGCCCGAGGACCGCGACCTGCTGCATCGCGGTAAGCGGATCGTCGACCTGGACGTCAAGACACGGCCGCGGGCGCTGCTGGATCTGGCCGCCAAAGCCGACGTGCTGCTGGACTGTTTCCGGCCTGGCACCTGCGAGCGACTCGGCATCGGCCCCGACGAGTGCGCGGCGGTCAATCCGCGGCTCATCTTCGCGCGGATCACCGGGTGGGGTCAGAACGGGCCGCTGGCCCGGACGGCCGGCCACGACATCAATTACCTGTCGCGGACCGGCGCGCTGTCCGCGCTGGGCTACGCCGACCGGCCCCCGATGCCGCCGCTGAACCTCGTCGCCGACTTCGGCGGCGGGTCGATGCTGGTGCTGCTCGGCATCGCCGTCGCGCTGTACGAACGGGAACGTTCGGGCGCCGGACAGGTCATCGACGCGGCGATGGTGGACGGCGTCAGCCTGCTCGGCCAAATGATGTGGACCATGAAGTCGACCGGGTCGCTGCGCGACCGGCGGGAGTCGTTTCTGCTCGACGGTGGTGCCCCGTTCTACCGCTGCTATGAAACCGCCGACGGCAAATATGTGGCCGTCGGCGCCATCGAGCCGCAATTCTTCGCGGCGTTGCTGACCGGGCTGGGCCTGTCCCCCGACGAGGTGCCCGGCCAGCTAGACACCGGGTCCTACCGGCAAATGCACGACGTCTTCGCGCAGCGGTTCGCCGGCCGGACTCGCGACGAATGGGTGGCCGTTTTCGCCGGCACCGACGCGTGCGTCACCCCGGTGCTGACGTGGAACGAAGCGGCCGCCGACGAGCACCTGAGGGCGCGGTCCACGATCGTCACCGCGCACGGGGTCGACCAGGCCGCACCCGGCCCGCGCTTCTCGCGTACCCCGGCCGCACCGGTCGGGCGGCCACCGGCCGCCACCACGTCCCTTGCCGAAATCGACTGGTAGCCTGCGTTTTACGCCGAACCGATCCACAGGGCTGCCGGCATTGCTAGGTTGAACCCCAGTGGCCGTAAAAGCATCACGGGAATTTGTCGTCGACGCGCCGCCAGAAGTGGTTATGGAGGCGCTGACAGATGTCGGCGTCCTGTCGTCGTGGTCACCGCTGCACAAACACATCGAAGTGATCGACCGCTATCCCGACGGCCGGCCTCACCACGTCGCCACCACGATCAAGATTCTGGGGCTGGTCGACAAAGAGATCCTGGAATATCACTGGGGCCCCGATTGGGTCGTCTATGACGCCAAAGGCACTTCCCAGCAGCACGGTCAGCACGTCGAGTACAACCTCAAACCCGAGGGCATCGACAAGACCCGGGTGCGCTTCGATGTCACGGTCGAGCCCGGCCGGCCCATGCCCGCCTTCATCGTCCGGCGGGCCAGCGAAAGCGTTCTCGACTCGTCGGTGAAGGGACTGTGCGAATTGGTGAAGCAGATTCGCGGTTCATCCGACGCCGAATAGCCCGCTTTTTCTCCTTCGTCAGTGGCGAAGCGATTGCTAACTTATTAGCAGTGGCTGTTCAAGCGTCGTCGGAAATCGTCATCGACGCGCCTCCGGAAGCGATCATGGAGGCGCTGGCCGACATGGACGCGGTGCCGTCGTGGTCGTCGGTGCACAAGCGGGTCGAGGTCGTCGACAAGCACCCCGACGGCCGGCCCCACCACGTGAAGGTCACCATCGCGGTGACCGGCATCCACGACACCGAATTGCTCGAATACCACTGGGGGCCGGACTGGATGGTGTGGGACGCCCAGAAGACCGCCCAGCAACGCGGCCAGCACGGGGAGTACACCCTCACCCGGGAGGGCTATGACAAGACCAGGGTGCGGTTCGCCATCACGGTCGAACCGTTTGCTCCGCTGCCCGAGTTCTGGGTCAGCCGGGCCCGCAAGAAGATCCTGCACGCCGCGCTCGAGGGACTGCGCCAGCGTGTGATGGAGGGTTTCGGGCCCGCGACGTAGCGGGCCGGTCACCGCAGGACGGCCAGCCTCCTGATCGCCTCGTCGAGGGTGTCCTCGCGTTTGCAAAAGGTGAAGCGCACCAAGTGATTCCACACGTCGGCTTGCGCCGAGGCGTGCGGGGCGGCCGGGTCGCAGAAGGGTGACAGCGGAATGGCCGCCACCCCGGCCTTTTCCGGCAGGGCCGCGCAGAATGCGGTGCTGTCGTCGTAGCCGAGCGGGCGTGGGTCCGCGCACAAGAAATACGTGCCGGCGCTGTCGTGCACCTCGAAGCCGATCTCCGACAACCCGGCGGCCAGCCGGTCGCGACGGTCCCGCAACGAGCGCCGCAACCCGGCCACCCACGCGTCCTCGGTGTCGAGCGCCAGGGCAACCGCCGGCTGGAACGGCGCGCCGCCGACGTAGCTCAGATACTGCTTTGCCGCCCGCACCCCGGCGATGAGTTGCGCAGGGCCGCAAGCCCATCCGATCTTCCAACCGGTGCAGTTGAACATCTTGGCCGCGCTGGAGATGGTGACCGTCCGCTCGGCCATGCCGTCGAAGCCTGCCAGCGGCAGGTGCCGGTGGCCGTCATACACCAGGTGCTCGTAGACCTCGTCGGTGATCACCAGGAGATCGGCGGCGACCGCGACATCGGCGATGGCGGTCAGTTCGGCCGCGCTGAGCACCGTGCCGGTCGGGTTGTGCGGTGAGTTGACGATCAGCGCGCGGGTGCGTGGCGTGACGGCACGGCGCAGTGCGTCGGCGTCCAGGGCGAAGCCGCGCCCGTGCGGGACCAGGGGGACGGCCACCCGGTGCGCGCCGGCCATCGCCACCACCGGCGAGTAGGAGTCGTAGAACGGCTCGATAAGCAGCACCTCCGAGCCGGGCTCGACCAGGCCCAGCACCGCGGACGCGATGGCCTCGGTCGCCCCGACCGTCACCAGCACCTCGGTGTCGGGGTCGTACTCGATGCCGAAGTGCCGCTGCCGCTGGGCGGCGATGGCGTGCCGCAGCGAGGCCACGCCGATTCCGGGCGGGTATTGGTTGTTCCCCTCGGCGATGGCGTCCTGGGCGGCCTTCAACATGGCGGCGGGCCCGTCCTCGTCGGGAAACCCCTGGCCGAGGTTGACCGCGCCGACCCGCGCCGCCAGCGCCGACATCTCGGCGAACACCGTGGTCGCGTAGGGACGCAGTCGCGACACCGTCATGCCGGTCGAGCTTAGGGGGCGCGCGGCCCGCGGGTGCGGCCGGCCACATACTCGGCGGCGACCCGCTGCGTCGCGGCTGACCAGCGGCGATCGACCCAACCAACAGGTTGGCCGGGCACTTTGTTAGGGTGCGGTATCTGGGCCTACCTTTAATACGGATCCGAAACCCACTCGCGAAGAGGAACTCGACATGTCCGAAGAAGCCTTCATTTACGAGGCCATCCGCACACCGCGGGGCAAGCAACGCAACGGCTCGCTGAACGAGGTCACGCCGCTGCACCTGGTCGTCGGCCTGATCGAGGAGCTGCGCCGCCGCTTCCCTGACCTCGACGAGAGCCTGATCAGCGATGTCGTTCTCGGCTGCGTCTCACCCGTCGGAGACCAGGGTGCAGACATAGCCCGTACCGCGGTGCTGGCCGCCGGGCTGCCCGACACCGTCGGCGGCGTACAGCTCAACAGGTTCTGCGCCTCGGGTCTGGAGGCCGTCAACACCGCCGCACAAAAGGTGCGCTCCGGCTGGGACGACCTGGTGCTGGCCGGTGGTGTCGAGTCGATGAGCCGGGTGCCGATGGGATCGGACGGCGGCGCGATGTTCACCGATATCGCCTTTACCTACGACAACTACATCGCCCCGCAGGGGATCGGCGCCGACCTGATCGCCACTATGGAGGGCTTCAGCCGCGAGGACGTCGACGCCTACGCGCTGCGCAGCCAGGAGCGCGCGGCCGCGGCGTGGTCGGGCGGTTACTTCGCCAAGTCCGTCGTGCCGGTGCGCGACCAGAACGGTTTGATGATCCTCGACCACGACGAGCACATGCGTCCCGAGACCACACTGGAGGGCCTGGCCAAGTTGAAGCCGGCCTTCGAGGGCATCGGCGAGATGGGCGGGTTCGACGACGTGGCGCTGCAGAAGTACCACTGGGTCGAGAAGATCAACCACGTCCACACCGGCGGGAACAGCTCCGGCATCGTCGACGGTGCGGCGCTGGTGCTCATCGGCAGCGAGAAGGCGGGCCAGTCGCAGGGGCTGACCCCGAAGGCACGCATTGTTGCCACCGCCACCAGCGGCGCCGACGCGACAATCATGCTCACCGGCCCGGCCCCGGCCACCCGCAAGGTGCTCGACCGCGCGGGTCTGACTGTCGACGACATCGACCTCTTCGAGCTCAACGAGGCATTCGCCTCGGTGGTGCTGAAGTTCCAAAAGGAATTGAACATTCCTGACGAGATCCTCAACGTCAACGGTGGCGCCATCGCGATGGGCCACCCGCTGGGCGCCACCGGCGCCATGATCACCGGCACCATGGTCGACGAGCTCGAGCGCCGCAACGCGCGTCGCGCCCTGATCACGCTGTGCATCGGCGGCGGCATGGGCGTCGCCACCATCATCGAGAGGGTTTAAGACCATGGCACAGAACACCATCCAGTGGGACAAGGACGCCGACGGCATCGTCACGTTGACGATGGACGACCCGACCGGGTCGGCCAACGTGATGAACGAGCACTACGCCGAGTCCATGCACAACGCCGTCGAACGCCTTGTCGCGGAGAAGGATTCGATCACCGGCGTGGTCATCGCCAGCGCGAAGAAAACTTTCTTCGCCGGCGGTGACCTGAAGGGGATGATCAACCTCGGCCCCGACGACGCCGGCGAGGCGTTCGACACGGTCGAGGCGGTCAAGAGGGACCTGCGCGCCCTGGAAACCCTGGGCAAGCCCGTCGTGGCCGCCATCAACGGCGCGGCGCTGGGCGGCGGCCTCGAGATCGCCCTGGCGTGTCACCACCGCATCGCCGCCGACGTCAAGGGCCTCGTCGTCGGGCTGCCGGAGGTCACGCTGGGCCTGCTGCCCGGCGGCGGCGGGGTGACCCGCACCGTGCGGATGTTCGGAATCCAGAACGCCTTCATGAACATCCTGTCGCAGGGCACCCGGTTCAAGCCGGACAAGGCCAAGGAAATGGGCCTGGTCGACGAGCTCGTCGGCTCGGTCGAGGAACTGGTGCCGGCCGCCAAGGCGTGGATCAAGGCCAATCCTGACGCGCACGAACAGCCATGGGACAAGAAGGGCTACAAGATGCCCGGCGGCACCCCGTCCAGCCCCGCGCTGGCCGCTATCCTGCCGTCGTTCCCGGCCCTGCTGCGCAAGCAACTCAAGGGTGCGCCGATGCCCGCACCGCGGGCGATCCTGGCCGCCGCGGTCGAGGGCGCGCAAGTCGACTTCGACACCGCCAGCCGCATCGAGAGCCGATACTTCGCCTCCCTGGTCACCGGCCAGGTCGCCAAGAACATGATCCAGGCGTTCTTCTTCGACCTGCAGCACATCAACGGCGGCGGCTCGCGGCCCGACGGCATCGAGCCGGTCAAGATCAACAAGATCGGCGTGCTGGGCGCGGGCATGATGGGCGCCGGCATCGCGTACGTCTCAGCCAAGGCCGGCTTCGACGTGGTGCTCAAGGACGTCAGCATAGAGGCCGCGGAAAAGGGCAAGGCCTACTCGGAAAAGCTTGAGGCCAAAGCACTTCAGCGCGGCAAGACCACCGAGGAGAAGAGCAAGGCGCTGCTGGACCGCATCACGCCGTCGGCCGATCCCCTCGACTTCAAGGGCGTCGACTTCGTGATCGAGGCGGTGTTCGAGAACCAGGAACTCAAGCACAAGGTGTTCGGTGAGATCGAGGACATCGTCGAGCCGAACGCGCTGCTGGGGTCCAACACCTCGACGCTGCCGATCACCGGTCTGGCGACCGGCGTGAAGCGCCAGGAGGACTTCATCGGGATCCACTTCTTCTCACCGGTGGACAAGATGCCGCTGGTCGAAATCATCAAGGGCGAGAAGACTTCTGACGAGGCGCTGGCCCGGGTGTTCGACTACACGCTGGCCATCGGCAAGACCCCGATCGTGGTTAACGACAGCCGCGGCTTCTTCACCAGTCGCGTCATCGGCACCTTCGTCAACGAGGCGCTGGCGATGCTGGGCGAGGGTGTCGAACCGGCCAGCATCGAGCACGCCGGCTCGCAGGCCGGCTACCCGGCGCCGCCGCTGCAGCTGTCCGACGAGCTCAACCTCGAGCTGATGCACAAGATCGCGGCCGCGACCCGCAAGGGCGTCGAGGACGCGGGCGGCACCTACGAGCCGCACCCGGCGGAGGCCGTCGTGGAGAAGATGATCGAGATCGGCCGCCCGTCGCGGCTGAAGGGCGCCGGCTTCTACGAGTACGTCGACGGCAAGCGGACCCGCCTATGGCCGGGCCTGCGGGAGACGTTCAAGTCCGGCAGCGCGGAGATCCCGTTGCAGGACATGATCGACCGGATGCTGTTCGCCGAGGCGCTGGAAACCCAGAAGTGCCTCGACGAGGGCGTGTTGACGTCGACCGCCGACGCCAACATCGGTTCGATCATGGGTATCGGCTTCCCGCCGTACACCGGTGGTAGCGCGCAGTTCATCGTGGGCTACTCCGGTGCGGGCGGTACGGGCAAGGAAGCCTTCGTGGCGCGGGCGCGTGAGCTGGCCGCCAAGTACGGCGACCGTTTCCTGCCGCCGGATTCGCTGACCTAGTCCCAACATTCGCGAAAGCCCCCCAAAGCGCTTGTCTTCGGGGGGCTTTTGCGTTTTAGGTATCGCGGCGCTGGAAGAGGTAGTACCGCGCCGGGGTCTGCTCGCGCGCATTTCCCCGACTCAGCCGCGCTTCATCGAGGTCGCCCTCGTCACCGGCGGACAACAGCGTCCATGCGGCGCAGAACCGTGATTCCATCTCGGCGGGCTCGACACCCCGCACGCCGAACCTCCCCCCGGGACGGAACGCGACGATGAACAGCCGTGCGCCGGGCGCGGCCACCGCGCTGACCTCCCGTACGTACGCCTCGCGATCGGCATCGCTCATGTTGTGCAGGCAGCCGTTGTCGACGATCAGCTGGAAGCCCATGCCGATCCCGGTCCGACTCAGCCGCGTGACGTCGGCCCCGACGAAGTTGACCGGCAGGTTGGCGGCCTTGGTCCGGGCCTTGTCGAGTGCTTTCGGGACAAAGTCGACGCCGGTGACTTTCCATCCGTGCTGTGCGAGGTAGATCGACGAATCCCCGGTGCCGCATCCGAGATCGAGGGCCGACCCCGCGGAAAGTGGGGGCGTGTCATCGGTGCCCTCGACCAGGTCTCGCAATTTTTGTGCGATCGGATGACCATCCCATGGGGTGAAGCCGATTCGGTAAAAGATGCGAAAGAGGGTGTGCTTGGAGGCCATGCCCCAACGGTATGCCTCGACCCGCTACATCGCCGCAGCGATGCGGCGCCATTGCTCGCGCGGGAAGGCCTTCGGGTCGTCCAGCAGCACCTGGACGCACACGTGGTCGGCGCCGGCCGACCGGTGCTCGGCGACCCTGCGCATGACCGCCTCCTCGTCGCCCCACGCGATGATCGCGTCGAACAACCGGTCGCTCACCTGGGCCAGGTCGTCGTCGGAGAACTCGCTGCGCAGCAGGTTGTTGGCGTAGTTCGGCAATGCCAGATACGCACGCAGCCAGTCGGTTCCGATGCGGCGCGCCTCGTCGGCACTGTCGGTCAGGATCACGGTCTGCTCCGGCAGCAGCAGCGGGCCTTCGCCCAACGTCGCACGGGCGGAGGCGGTGTGGTCGGGGGTCACCAGGTACGGGTGCGCCCCGCGGGCGCGGGTCGCGGCCAGGTGCAGCATCTTCGGGCCGAGCGCGGCGAGCACCCGGCTGTCGGCGGGTACGGGCTGTGGGGCGGCGTCCAGCCCGTCCAAGAATTCCGCCGTCGCCGCCAGCGGTTTGCGGTAGCGCCCGGGGTTGCCGGCGTCGATCAGCGGCGCGTGGCTGACCCCGATGCCCAGCAGGAAGCGGTCGCCGTGCTGGGCGGTCAGCGTCGCATAGGATGCGGCGACGTCGCCGGGCGCATGCATCCACAGGTTGAGGATCCCCGTGGCGATCACGGTCCGCCTGGTCGCGGCGAGCAGGTTGCCCACCGCCTCGAGCACCGGTCCGCCGACGTCGGGTATCCACAGCGCCGGGAAGCCCAGTTCGTCCAATTCCGCTGCCGCGTCGGCGGATTCGACCGGGTTACCGTACCGAAGTTGACTGCTCCAGATTCCGACGCCGGTCAGTTCCATGGGCGATCGTTCCTTTCATCGCGCACTGCGCCGTAGTCGGGCACCGGCATCGAGTCGTGCATGCGCACGCCCTTCGTGTTGAGTTTCGCCAGTGCCCGGGAAAGCGAGCCCGGCATCAGCGACACTAGCCGGGCGCCACGGGTCAACGCCCACACCCCGAGTCGCGAGCCGGGGATGATGCCCTTGGCGGCGCCGCGCGCGAAGGCCCGGCTGCGGTGCACCGGTTCGCGCATCTGCAATTCGTAGCCGGCGAACGCGCGCAGGTGGTCGCCGTCCGCCCGGGCGAGCTCGCCGGCCAGCACGTAGGCGCCCAGCACCGCAAGGCTGGTGCTGCCGCCCACCGCGGGACCGGGGCAATATCCCGCGTCGCCGACGAGGGTGACCCGCCGGCGCGACCATCGGTCCAGCCGGAGTTGGCTGATCGCATCGAAGTAGAACGCTGGTGTGTGGTCGATTTCGCCCAGCCAACGGTCCACCTGCTCGTGCATGTTCACGAACGCGTCACGCAGAAGGTCCTTCTGCCGCACCGCATCCCGGTGGTGGTAGTCCAGTTCCCGATCGGAGCGGAACAGGAAGACGGCGCGCGCGTCGTCGAGGTGCTCGGCGGTGTAGATGGCCGCGACGCGGCCGACGCCGAGGTGGCAGGTTATCTCGCCGGGGCTGGCCAGCGCCTTGGGCGCCGACCCCACCGCCAGATATCCACCGAGGAATCGGGTGAGGTTGGCTTCGTCACCGAAGGTCAGCTGCCGGACGTTGGAGTGCAGCCCGTCGGCGCCGACGACGACGTCGAACCGGCGGGCGGGGGCATGCTCGAACGTCACCTCGCCGTCGTGATCGATCGCCGTGATCGAGTCGCCGAACAGGTACTCGACGTGGTCGCGGCCGGCGGCGTAGTAGATCTCGCTGAGGTCGTCGCGCATGATCTCCACGTGCCGGCCCGAGGTGGCGGCGTAGATCTTGGTGAGGTCGATCTCGAAGGGCCGCGCCCGGCCCTCCCGATGCATGGTCATCCGGGTCGTTCCGGTGGCGAGCGCTTCGATCTGGGGCAGGACGCCCATGCGCGCCGATATCTCCATCGCGGGACGGAACAGGTCGACGGCGTGGCCGCCGGTCTTGCGCAGGGTGGGCGCGCGCTCGACCACGGTGACGTCGAAGCCATGACGGGTCAGCCAGTACGCCAGCACCGGTCCGGCGATGCTCGCGCCGGAGATCAGGACCCGCATGCCGACCTCCCGTTCCTACCGAACTCGGTAAGCCTAATCAGGAGACCGGCGGCGGCGCTGACCGCTCAGGCCCCGCGGTGCCGGCGAAGATCATGTGCGCTGTGTGCCCGATGGTTGTCATGCGTCAGGTGTACAGCTGGTGTGTCGGCCGCTGCTGGGCGTGACTTATCGATTGGCTGCGAGGCCGGCGGGCTAGAGTCCGTTGTCATGCGCTTCGGTCTCTTCATCCCGCAAGGCTGGCGAATGGATCTGGTCGATATCGAACCGGCCGAGCACTGGGCGGTGATGCGCGACCTGGCCACCTATGCCGACAACGGCACGTGGGACTCGCTGTGGGTGTACGACCATTTCCACACCGTCCCGCTGCCGACCGGCGAAGCCACCCACGAGGCGTGGTCGCTGATGGCCGCCTACGGGGCGGTCACGTCGCGGATCAAACTCGGCCAGATGTGCACCGCGATGAGCTACCGCAACCCGGTGTACCTGGCCAAGGTCGCGGCGACCGCCGACATTATCTCCGGCGGGCGGATCCAGATGGGCATCGGCGGCGGCTGGTACGAACACGAATGGCGCGCTTACGGTTACGGCTTCCCCTCGGCCGGCGTGCGGCTGGGCCGCCTGGACGAGGGCGTACAGATCATGCGGGACGCCTGGCGCGACGGCAAGGTCAGTTTCGACGGTCGGCACTACCAGGTGGACGGCGCCATCGTCGCCCCCAAACCCTTGCAGGACAACGGGATCCCGCTGTGGATCGCCGGCGGCGGTGAGAAGGTGACCCTGCGCATCGCCGCGAAATACGCGCAGTACACCAACTTCACGCCGGAGCCCGAGGCGTTCGCCCACAAGTCGGAAGTGCTTGCGCGACACTGCGAGCAGCTGGGCACCGACTTCGAAGCCATCGTGCGGTCGGCCAACTTCAACGCCGTCGTCGGAACCTCGGACGCCGACGTCAAGGACCGGCTGGCGCGCGTCCGCGACCGCTTGGTCCGCTACGTGCCCGAGGCGGCCGCCGACGCGATGCTGGCCGCGGGCAGTGGCCCCGATTCGGCGACGGGCACGCCGGAACAGGTGATCGAGCGGATCGCCAGGCTCCGCGACCTCGGCTGCGAATACGCC
This sequence comes from Mycobacterium sp. E342, assembly GCF_001667665.1. Classification (NCBI taxonomy): domain Bacteria; kingdom Bacillati; phylum Actinomycetota; class Actinomycetes; order Mycobacteriales; family Mycobacteriaceae; genus Mycobacterium; species Mycobacterium sp. E342. Next base: position 10,180 of record NZ_LZJM01000340.1, on the reverse strand, counting down.
ATCTGCTACTTCCCGGAGGCCGCGTACGACCGCTCGGGCATCGAGTTGTTCGAGCGCGAGGTCATTCCCGCCCTGAGCTAGCTAGGAGCGATCGCAAGCGCGGCGAAGCCGGGCGCAGCGGGTCGCGACCATCAGCTAGATGTCGGAGGTGGTGTACCTCTTCTTGACGGGGGGCTCGGCCAGCAGCGGCGGCAACTCTGTGAGCCGGCCTTCGCCGGCGCGAAACGCGCGGTAGGCCTCGTCGTGTCCGACCGTGTCCCATATCTCGTAGATGAGCCAGTGGGCTTCGTCGTCCTCGTCGACGAGCACATCGGTGCCCAGGTTCCCGGCGAACGCCCGGGTGTCTTTCAGCGCCCGGCCCATGACCTCGCGCGCCCGGGGCACCGCGTCGGGCTTGAACGTCAGTTCGAGTATCACCGTGACTGGCATTGGTCGTCTCCTTACGTCACATCGCCAAGATAGCCCAGCCCCGCGCCGCCGCACGCTATGAGAATGTGGTTTCCGCTTTTCGGAAAGCTGTTATACGGTTCAGTGAGCAACATTCTGTTGGCGGCGCCTCTGGAGGACCCCTCGATGCAAAAAGCACTCGCCCCCGAGATCTCGACCTGGCCCGATGAGAGCCCGCAGTTGATCGGCAGTCGGTGCGGCAGCTGCGGGGCCACCACCTTCCCGGTGCAGCAGTGGTGCCCGCGTTGCAGCGTCGGTGAGATGACCGACGTGTTGCTGCCGCGCCGCGGAACGCTGGTGGCGTGGACCACCCAGGGCTTCCCGCCCGGGGCTCCCTACGCCGGCCCCACCGGCAAGGACTTCGTCCCGTTCGGGGTGGGGCTGGTCCAGCTCGGGGACGTGATCCGCGTCGAGGGGCGGTTGACCGAGAACGACCCGGCCAAGCTGCAATTCGGGCAGGAGGTCGAGCTCACCATGGTGCCGCTCACCACCGACGAAGAGGGCGCCGAAATCATGACGTTCGCGTTCCAGCCGGTCTAGCGGGAATCGGGCCGGTCTAGCGGGAATCGGAAGGAGACTGAGATGACCAACGACGTTGCCATCATCGGCGTCGGCCTGCACCCCTTCGGTCGGTTCGACAAGACCGCAATGCAGATGGGCGCCGAGGCCGTCCAATCCGCACTGAAGGACGCCGGCGTGGCGTGGAAGGACATTCAGTTCGGCTTCGGCGGCAGCCACGAGGTGTCCAACCCCGACGCGGTGACCCGCCTCGTCGGGCTGACCGGCATCACGTTCACCAACGTGTTCAACGCGTGCGCCACCGCGGCGAGCGCGATTCAGCAGACCGCCGACACGATCCGGCTGGGTAAGTACGACATCGGCATCGCCATCGGCCTGGACAAGCATCCGCGCGGCGCATTCACCGACGACCCCGCCAAGCTGGCGCTGCCGCAGTGGTACGCCCAGAACGGCCAGTTCGTCACCACCAAGTTCTTCGGCATGAAGGCCAACAAGTACATTCACGACCACAACATCTCCCAGGCCACGCTGGCCAAGGTGGCGGCCAAGAACTTCCGTAACGGCGCGCTGAATCCGAATGCGTTTCGCCGCAAGCCAATCCCCGAGGAAGAGATCCTCAACTCGACGGTGCTCAATTATCCGCTGACGCAGTACATGTTCTGCGCGCCCGACGAGGGCGCCGCCGCGGTGATCATGTGCCGCGCCGACCTGGCGCACAAGTTCACCGACAAGCCGGTGTATGTGCGCGCCTGCGAGATCCGGACCCGGCGATACGGGGCTTACGAGGTGCACGCCACGTCGGCCCCGCTGGACGAGGACGCGTCACCGACGGTGTACGCGGCCAAGGCGGCCTACGAGGCGGCGGGCATCGGGCCCGAGGACGTCGACGTCGCGCAACTGCAGGACACCGACGCCGGCGCCGAGGTGATCCACATGGCCGAGACGGGCCTGTGCGCCGACGGCGAGCAGGAGAAGTTGGTGGCCGACGGCGCCACCGAGATTCACGGCTCGATGCCGGTCAACACCGACGGCGGGTTGATCGCCAACGGCGAGCCGATCGGCGCGTCCGGGCTGCGGCAGATGCACGAACTGGTGCGCCAATTGCGCGGTGAGGCGGGCGAGCGTCAGGTACCCGGCAATCCGCGCGTCGGCCTGGCCCAGGTGTACGGCGCCCCGGGCACCGCCTCGGCGACCATCCTGTCGCTCTAAATCGCCGGGCCCAGAAGGTCGTCCGCGTCGCGGATGATGTAGCCGTAGCCCTGCTCGGCGAGGAAGCGCTGCCGGTGCGCGGCGTACTCGGCGTCCAGGCTGTCGCGCGCCACCACCGAGTAGAAGATGGCCCCACCACCGTCCGCCTTCGGCCGCAGCAACCGCCCCAGCCGCTGAGCCTCCTCCTGGCGCGAGCCGAAGGTCCCCGAAACCTGCACGGCCACCGATGCTTCCGGCAAGTCGATGGAGAAGTTGGCGACCTTGGACACCACCAGCGTGGACACCTCGCCGCGGCGGAATGCGTCGAACAATTCCTCGCGTTCCTTGGTCCGGGTCGATCCCTGGATCACCGGCGCGTTCAACTCGGCGCCCAGCTCGTCGAGCTGGTCGAGGTAGGCGCCGATCACCAGCGTCTGTTCGCCGGGGTGCTTGTCCAGAATCGACTTGACCACGGCGATCTTGGAGTGCGCCGTCGAGCAGAGTTTGTAGCGCTCTTCGGGTTCCGCGGTGGCGTACATCATCCGCTCGTTGTCGGTCATGGTGACCCGCACCTCGACACACTCCGCCGGCGCGATCCAGCCCTGCGCCTCGATGTCCTTCCACGGGGCGTCGTAGCGCTTCGGGCCGATCAGCGAGAACACGTCGCCCTCGCGGCCGTCCTCGCGGACCAGCGTGGCGGTCAAGCCCAGGCGCCGCTTGGACTGCAGGTCGGCGGTCATCCGGAACACCGGCGCCGGCAGCAGGTGGACCTCGTCGTAGATGATCAGCCCCCAGTCGCGGCTGTCGAAGAGCTCCAAGTGCCGGTACTCGCCCTTGGTGCGGCGGGTGATCATCTGGTACGTCGAGATCGTGACGGGCCGAATCTCCTTGCGCTCACCCGAGTATTCGCCGACCTCGTCCTCGGTCAGGGAGGTGCGCGCGACCAGTTCGCGCTTCCATTGCCGCGCCGCGACGACGTTGGTGACCAGGATCAGCGTCGTCGCGCTGGCCTTCGCCATCGCGGCCGCGCCCACCAGTGTCTTGCCGGCCCCGCACGGAAGCACCACCACCCCGGATCCGCCGGACCAGAACGAGTCCGTGGCCATCTGCTGGTAGTCGCGCAGGTGCCAGCCGTCCTGCGCGAGGCTGATCGGGTGGGCCTCGCCGTCGACGTAGCCTGCGAGATCCTCGGCGGGCCAGCCGATCTTGAGCAGCATCTGTTTGACGCGGCCGCGCTCGCTGGGGTGCACGATGACGGTGTCGTCGTCGATCCGGGCGCCGAGCATGGGGGCGATCTTCTTGTTGCGCAGCACCTCCTCGAGCACCGCGCGGTCGAGGCTCACCAGGGTCAGGCCGTGCGCCGGGTGTTTGACCAGCTGCAGGCGGCCGTAGCGGGCCATGGTGTCGACGATGTCGACGAGCAGCGGCTGGGGCACCGCGTAGCGCGAGAAACTGACCAGCGCGTCGACCACCTGTTCGGCGTCGTGGCCGGCGGCGCGGGCGTTCCACAGCGCCAACGGCGTGATGCGGTAGGTGTGCACGTGCTCGGGCGCGCGTTCGAGCTCGGCGAAGGGTGCGATCGCGGCACGCGCCGCGCCGGCCAACTCGTGGTCGACCTCGAGGAGCACCGTCTTGTCGGACTGCACAATCAACGGGCCGTCAGTCAATGGCGCCGCTCCTCCTCATCGATTCACTCTGCATCGTCGCGGCGCGAGTCAATGGCCCAACTCCTTCTCATCGTCGCGTGCCTGGACGGAATCCATTATCGGCCGTTGGCCGACACCACCGACGTGATGCGGTGGATGGCGAAGTCGCGCAGCCGCCCGGACGCCGAGTCGAAGGCCGTGAGCTGACCTCCCCGGACGGTGATCGGCGACACAACGCGCTGGGTGGCGACGCCGGCGGCGTCTAGATAACCGATCACCAGCGTGTCTTGTTCCCTGGCCGCGCGCTGCAACAGCGACATGGTGACGGCCGGATCGACGCGAATGTTGCCGAAGGGCGCGGCGGTCACCTTTCGCAGCACCGCCACCACGGCGTTGAGGCTTTCGGTGTTGGGACGCGGCATCGGGCGGTAGGGCCGCCGCTGCTGGGGCGTGGGCACCCGGGCGCCCCGCGGCCGGACGTCGACGATGGCGCCGGTGGAGTCCTCGGCGGCGGGGGCGAAGCCCGCGGCCCGCAATGCGAGCAGCACCTCGGCGATCGGCGCCGGAGACACCGCGACCGTCGGCGCCAGGGCGCGCAGTTGCACCCCTTCGGTCGCGGGGGCGGCGACGGCCTGGGCCAGCAGCGCGGGGTCCTCGCACCGGACGAACGAGGCCGCCATCCCGATCCGCAGCTGGCCGTGCCGGCGTGCGACATCGTCGATGAGATAGGTAAGTCCTTGGGGGACAGGAGTTTTAGAGTGCTTGGCGAACAGGGCGTGCATCCAGTCGCGGGTCTTACCGACATCGAGCGCATGCCGGATCGTCTGCTCGCTGACGCGGTACACCATCGCGGTGCCGGCCGATTCGACGGTGGCCACCGCGGCCAACTGCTCGGCGAGGTCGCGCTGCAGTGGACCCGGCACGACGACGGTCAGGTCGGCCTGGATCAGGAAGTAATCGATCGGTTTGGGGAGGGCCCGCGCCATGGCGTCGACCGCGGCGTCGGCGCCTTCGTCCAGCAGGGCCCGGGCGGGGGTGCTGAGCGCCCCCCGTCCCACCAGCCCCAACGCCTGGCTCTCGGCCAGCAGGTCACCCACGGGCCCCGGCTGCAACCGCTTGGCCCAGCGCGGCCGCCGCCAGACGAGGGCAGCCGACGCCTCGGCGGCGTTGACGCCGGCGCCCGGGGGCAACTGCGCCAGCATGCCCAGCAACAGCCGGCGATCCAGCGGCGCGGCGGTCGAGTACAACGCATCGGTAAGGGCGCCATAGGGTTTGGCATCGGGACCGCGGGTTCCGATCAAGGCCGGCCGGCTCGGCAGGTCGAGCCAGCTGCTGGCCAGCAGCTGCCAGCGTTCGGCGGTGGGCATGGCCGTGAACCGGTCGATGGCCACGGTCGGCCCCCAGTACGGCCCCTCGCCGGTGGCCGGTTCCGGATCGGGCATCCCGCTCGCGATCAGGCCGGCCGCGGCCGCCACCTCGAGAATGAGCCCCAGCCGCGACTCGTCGATGCCGGTCGTCTTGCTGAGCCGTTTGACGTCACGAATTCCCAATCCGCCGCTGCGTAGCTCGGAAACCGGTGCGGCGGCCAGCGTTTCGATGAGGACGTCGAGTTCGCGCAACAGGTCGATGGTGGCCCCGGCCGCCGCCGCGTCGACGTCGCCGGTGGTGGTGGTCGACACCACCGGGTCGGGTGCCGTCAGCCGCATGGGCCCGGGCTGTTCGCCGCGCAGGACCTGCCCGACGTGGCGGGGCAGGATCACCGTCTCAGCGTCGATGCGCCGCAGCAGGCCCATCGCCAGCAGTTGGGGCACCGGCCGGTCCGCGGGGGCGCCGGGCGCGGCATCGCGGGTGCGGCCCATCGGGGAACCCTCGAGGAGCTTCTCCAGCACATCGCGCTGCGCCTGAGTCAACCCGTCGATGAGACCGGCGATGTCCTCGCCGGTGCGAGACGCGTCCTCGAGGGTGACCTGGCCCGGGTGCCACGGCAGGGCCGCGCCGGCGTCGGGTGCGACGCGCAGCGCCGCATCGCCCCAGACCAGCGCGCGCTCCCGGAGATCGTCCAACGCCCCCAGCACGTCGGACTCGGGAGCGCGTTCACCGATCAGGGCGAACAGTTTTGCCGTGGGCACCGGCGTGGCGTCGGCCTGCAGCACCAACAGCGCGTCGAGCACCGCCAGCCGCAGGAAGTCGAGCTCGTCGGTGGCGGCCTTGACCGACTGGCGGGCCTGCGCGCGGGCGGCCAGCGCAGCGATGCTGCCGGGCGGCGGCTGGGCGAGGTCCGGCCGCAGCTCTAGCAGGCGGATGAGCCGCTCGTCGGGCAAGTCGGCCAGCCACGACCCCAGCGGAATATCCGGGGTGTTGTCGGTCATTGCTGACCAGCGTAAAACAGTCGGCGGGTCGCACGTAGGCAACGAATGTCGGCAGCTCCTCGGTCGAACTGCCGGTCTTGTACGACGCGCGCAAGAGCGACCTGTCAGAATGGACGGCGTGGCTGACACTGCTGAGGGCAAAGCCCGCAAAACCAGGTATGTCGACAACGGGTGGCCGACGACGGACCCGGACGACCACGCGGTGAGCGAACTCGTGACCGACCGGACGGGCGCGTTGTCGCCGTTCGGCGAGCTGGTGTTCCCGCTGCCCTCTACGGACCTGCCCTACCTGCACCCGGTCACCGTCGTTAACCGGTAGGCGCCAGGATGGCTAAGGCCTCCGAGGCCGCCAAGCCCCCGACGACCTGGACATCGGGAGAATCCGGCCCGGGCGCGCTGTCACATCTGGACGACCGCGGCGCGGCGCACATGGTCGATGTGAGCGGCAAGGGTGCGACCAATCGCACCGCGGTCGCGGCGGGCGTCCTACACACGTCGTCGCGCGTCGTGGAGCTGATCTCGGCCGGAGGTCTGCCCAAGGGCGACGCGCTGGCCACCGCCCGGGTGGCGGCCATCCTGGCGGCGAAGCGCACCAGCGACCTGATACCGCTCTGCCACCAGTTGGCGCTCACCGGAGTCGACGTGGCATTCACCGTGGGGGAGTCCGAAATCGAGATCACCGCGACGGTGCGCAGCACCGACCGCACGGGCGTGGAGATGGAGGCGCTGACCGCCGTCAGCGTGGCCGGGCTGACGCTCTACGACATGATCAAAGCGGTCGACCCCGCCGCGCGCCTCGATGGCATTCGGGTGCTGCGCAAGGAAGGCGGCAAGACCGGAACGTGGGAGCGGTGATGGGCGCCCGATCCGCCCGCGTCATCATCGCCTCGACCCGCGCGTCGGCGGGAGTGTACGACGACCGGTGCGGGCCGATCATCGCGGAATGGCTTGGTGAGCGGGGGTTTTCGTTCCCCGAGCCGGAGGTGGTCGCCGACGGTGATCCGGTGGGCGACGCCCTGCGCAAGGCGGTCCGCGACGGCGTGGACGTCATCATCACCTCCGGCGGCACCGGCATCTCGCCGAGCGACAGCACCCCCGACCAGACCGTGGCGGTGCTGGACTACATGATCCCGGGGCTGGCCGACGCCATTCGCCGGTCGGGGCTGCCCAAGGTGCCGACGTCGGTGTTGTCACGCGGCGTGTGCGGCGTGGCGGGACGGACGCTGATCGTCAACCTGCCGGGTTCGCCGGGCGGGGTGCGCGACGGTCTGGGTGTGCTCGCCGACGTGCTCGATCACGCGCTCGATCAGCTCGCCGGCGGAGATCACCAGCAATGACGCTCGTCGTCCGCGCGGCCATGACCGATCACCCGATCTTCTTGGCCGAGCACGAAGAATTGGTGGGCCATCAGTCAGCCGGCGCCATCGTCGGCTTCGTCGGCATGATCCGCGACCACGACGGCGGGCGACGGGTGGTGCGGCTGGAGTACTCCTCGCATCCGTCGGCCGAGCAGGTCTTGGCCAAGGTGGTCTCCGACGTCGCGGACCAGTCGAGCGGGGTGCGCGCCATTGCGGCGAGCCACCGGATCGGGGTGCTGCGCATCGGCGAGGCGGCGCTGGTGGCGGCGGTGGCCGCCGACCACCGCCAGGAGGCGTTCGCGACGTGTGCCCTGCTGGTCGACGAGATCAAGGCGCGGCTACCCGTGTGGAAGCACCAGTTCTTCGACGACGGAACAGAAGAATGGGTGGGCTCGGCGTAACGCCGTGACGATTGGAATGCCGGCACGCCCCGAAGCGTGAACGTTCGAGGCGTGCCGGGCAGTCTGACGGGCGGAACTCAGGTGGCCGGGGCCGGCTGCGCGATCGCGTCCAGCGCGTCGTTGCCCTGAATGTCCTGCGCCCGGATGGCGTCCCACAGCTGCTTCGTGTAGCCGACCGTGGAAACCTCCTGCGGCATGTTGGCCGGCACGAAGCCGTGGAAGTCGTCGGCGGGAGGCGCCGGTGGCACGTCGGCGGGAGGCGCCGGCGGCAGGTCCGCCGGAGGGGCGGGCGGCATGGCGTCGGCCGGGGGCGCCGGTGGGAGGTCTGCCGGGGGCGCGGGCGGCGCGTCGGCCGGAGGCGCGGGCGGCAGGTCCGCCGGAGGAGCCGGCTGATCGAAGCCGGCCAGCTGCACAGGAGCGGGCGGCGGAGGGGCGTCCGGCGGGGGCGCATCGGCGGGCGGGGGAGCCAGCGGCGCCGGCTGGCCGTTGAGGTCCGGAGCGTCCAGGGCGGCCGGTGCGGGAATGTCACGCGGCGTCGGGCCCGACAGCGGGCCACCGCATACCGGCCACGCACCGCGGCCCTGGGTGGCCAGTACGCGCTCTGCGACGGCGATCTGCTGTTCCTTGGTGGCCAATTCCGCCGACGGGGCGTACTGACCGCCGCCGTGCGCCGCCCACGTGCTGGAGCTGAACTGCACGCCACCGTGGTAACCGTTGCCGGTGTTGATCCCCCAGTTGCCGCCGGATTCGCAGCGGGCTACCTGGTCCCATTCGCCGTCGGTGGCCGCTGCCGCCTGGCCGGCCAGGGCGATGCTGCCGCCACCGAGGACCGCGCCGGTGACGGCGATCTTGGCGACGCTGATGTTTGACGTGCTGGGCTTACGGTGACGTCCACTCATAGGCCGTGAAAAATCCTCTCTCGTCACGCGCCTGCGAGGTCAGCTGTCGGGTTCGGGTTGGAGAGGCCACCCGGCCGTCATCGAATTCAGCGAGCATCCGCTGTGAAACGACGTCGGCTTCACCCCAAGGAGCCGCATGCGGCCCCGATCCGATCACGGTGGACCGGTGGGTCCCCCGTCTCCATCCACGTTGGTCGGTGGGCCCCTGCCTATTGGATGGAGCTCGGCGCGATAGGAGGGGAGGTTCACCAATTCGGTTGTCTTGGCGAGCCTTCGGAGAAAGGTAGCGGTTTCTGTTGGTCCCGTCACGTTCTGCGCAACCGGGCGTTTCCCTCTCGGCCATCTGCGAAAACGTCCGCGGCATGCGGCATTCACGCAGGTCATAGCACCCGATATCGGAGCGTGATTACGCCGTTATCGTTCCGTTACGTGAGATATTTCACAGTTTTAGCCGCCGGCGAAGGGGGGTAGAACGTCGATCGTGTTTCCGGTGCGTAACGGTGCGGTCTCGTCGCGGACGGCGACCCCGTCGCACAGGTAGGAGCACCTGTCCAACACCGTGGCGAGGCGGGAGCCCCGCACGGCGAGGCGCTCGACCAGCTCGGCCACCGTGGTGCCGGGGCGCACCACCACCGTCTCCGACTCGGCCCCCGCCGCCGCCCGCGCGGCCGCGAAGTAGCGCACCGTCACCTGAATCCCGCCTTGCTGGACGGACGCGTGACCCACGGGCCTAGCCACCGATCGCGCTCATCGGCCGGTCGGGCTGGACGAAGCTCGGGTCGTTGATGCCGTGACCCGCGGGCTTGCCCCACATCGCGACCCGCCACGCCGTTTCGATCGCGTCGTCGGAGACGCCGGTGCGCAGCAGGGTCCGAAGATCGGTCTCCTCGACCGAGAACAGGCAGCTGCGGACCTGGCCATCGGCCGTCAGGCGGGTGCGATCACAGGCCGAACAGAAAGCGTGCGAGACCGACGCGATGACACCGAACTTGCCGCTGGGCGTCCCCGGGCCGGTGTCGACCAGCCAGAGCTCGGCGGGCGCCGACCCGCGCGGCGCCGGGTCGGGACGTAGCCGGAAGTGGGGCCGCAGCGTGTCGAGCACATCGTCGGCGCTCAATGCGGCGCCCCGACGCCATTGGTGCCCGGCGTCCAGGGGCATCTGCTCGATGACCCGCAACTGGTGGCCGCGCTCGAGGCAGAACCGCAGCAATTCGACCACGTCCTCCCGCCCGGTGACGGGGTCGAGGACGGCGTTCACCTTGACCGGTGTCAAGCCGGCGTCGTGGGCGGCCGCCAGGCCGGCGAGCACGTCGTCGAGTCGGTCCCGTCGGGTGATCGCCGCGAAGTGCTCGC
>NZ_LZJM01000339.1:0-2260 GCF_001667665.1 Mycobacterium sp. E342 | reverse complement strand
CGGCGGTGGCGGCGGCGGATTCCCCGGAATTCCGGGCTTTGGCGGCGGTCACGGCGGCTTCGGCGGCGGCCACGGCGGATTCGGGCGCCACTAGCCCGACGCGGCGACCAGCTGTCACCTCCCGTTTGCCTCCCGCTCAGCGGGGTGATGCAGTTAGCTCATGGCGGCGACGTACACCGGTCATATGCGATGCACCGTGTTCGGCACCGGTTACCTGGGTGCAACCCACGCCGTCGGCATGGCGGAGCTGGGACACGAGGTCGTCGGCGTCGACGTCGACGCGGGGAAGGTCGCCAAGCTCTCCGGCGGTGACATCCCGTTCTACGAGCCCGGCCTGCGCAAGCTGCTGACCAAGAACCTGGCGGCGGGGCGGCTGCGGTTCACCACCGACTACGACGTGGCGGCCGAGTTCGCCGACGTGCACTTCCTCGGGGTCGGGACACCGCAGAAGAAGGGCGAGTACGGCGCCGACCTGCGCCACGTGTACGCGGTCGTCGACGCGCTGGTGCCGCGGCTGACCCGATCGTCGGTCCTGGTGGGCAAATCGACCGTGCCGGTGGGAACCGCGGCCGAACTCAACCGCCGGGCGGCCGACCTGGCGCCTCGCGGCGTCGACGTCGAGATCGCCTGGAACCCCGAGTTCCTGCGCGAGGGCTACGCGGTGCAGGACACCCTGCATCCGGACCGCATCGTGCTTGGGGTGCACCAGGATTCGACGCGCGCCGAAACGGTGGTCCGCGAACTCTACGGCCCGCTGTTGGCCGAGGGAGTGCCGTTCCTGGTGACCGACCTGCAGACCGCGGAGCTGGTCAAGGTGTCCGCCAATGCCTTCCTGGCCACCAAGATCTCGTTCATCAACGCCATCTCCGAGGTGTGCGAGGCCGCCGGTGCCGGCCGGGTGGGTGCGACGACCACGTTCTGGTTCGGGCTGGGCCGGACGTTGGCCGTGGGCCGGATGGCGATCGCCAACGAGACGACGAGCGCCACCACCCCGATGACGAACACGCCCGCCACCATGCCGCCCACCAGGCGGAACGAGCTGCGCTCGGGATAGCCGGCGTCGACGAGCGCGGTGGCGCCGGTGTGCGCGCCGGTGTAGAGGTCGTCCATTTCGTCGGGCACGGCGCTGTAGGCGAGCGCATCCCTGCCCAGGGTTCCCGGGGTCTCGAAGTAGCCCGGCGCCACCGCGAACGGGTTGATGGCGCCGGTGCCCGGGTCTTGCGCGTAGGCCAGCGCCGCTGTCGACGACGAGAACAACGGGGCATGCGCTGAGGCCAGCGCCGCGCCCCGGGCGAGCGCCGTTTCGGGCTCCTCGGGGGCCGACAACGGCAGCGAGGTCGCCGCCTCCAGCGCGGGCTTGATCAGGGGGATGTCGATGCCCGAGCCGACGACGAACACGCCGTCCGGGCGCGTCTCGAGCGTCTCGGCATCCGACACCATCGTGGCCAGCTGGGCCACGGCGGCCTCGTCATCGGCCGGCAGCGGCTGCCGACGCACGTCGGCGATCGACCCGTCGGCGCTGTTGATGACGGCCAGGGTCGCCGTGTCGGGCTCGATGTAGAGCAGCGCCGTCTGCGCGTAGTTGGTCTGGCTGCCGACCGCTTGCGCCAGGGCCGCCGCGGCCAGGAAGGCCGAGACCAACATCACGTTCTCGACCTTGTGGGCGGCCAGCGCATCGCGCAGGGCGGCGGCCTCGATCGGGTCGGTGAAGGTGACGCCGGTCGACGCCAGCTGGTAGCCGCCCTCGGCCGCGCCCTGGCGGGTGCCCAGGATCGCCGAGACTACCTGGTTGGCCGCGGTCAGCGTTGCGGCGTCGTCTTCGGGCGGGACGTCGAAATTGTCTTCGTCGACGGTGGCGCCTTCACCGTTTTGGCCTTCGACCAGCACCATCCGGACTGCCGTCGGCGCCATTGACACACCAAGCACGGTGTCCAAAGCTCCTCCAAGGTTCGATTGCTAGCCCTGATGATGAGGACGTGGCCGCCGCACCCCGCGAATACGCCAGAGGTCACTGAGTCCCCACCCTATGTTCCCCTAGTTTCACGATTTTACGCGCGCTCGGTGCCTTCGGCTTGGGGGCGTTACGGCTAGGGCATCGGGATGCCGTGCTGCCCGAGGTGCCGATGCAGCCAGTCGTCCCACTGATCGCCGTGGGACGGGCCAGGCCCCGGCTGGGGCGATGCCGGGGCGGGGGCGGGCTCGGCGGCTTCGGCGGCGGCCACAGCGGCGGCGGCCTGGGCGGTGGCGGCGGTGGCGGCTT
>NZ_LZJM01000338.1:0-9104 GCF_001667665.1 Mycobacterium sp. E342 | reverse complement strand
ACGATCCCAAGTCGGCGAAACTGAGCTGAGTCGCACCACCGGCAACCATGCCGCGACGGTAAGCGTGGCCACCGACACCCGCGCGGCTCCCACGCCGGGGCGAACGCAGCCGGTGCGGAAGTTTCTGCTGCAAAGGTGGTGCCGGCTGGTTGTCGGTGGCCACGCTTACCGTCGCGGCATGGTTGCCGGTGGTGCGACTCAGCTCAGTTTCGCCGACTTGGGATCGTCCTTCGAAGCCCCGGACGTCCCGCTGTGCGACACCACCTTCGTCGTGGTCGACCTCGAGACCACCGGGGGGCGCACGAAAAGCACCGGCGGTAGCGCCCCCGACGCCATCACAGAGATCGGGGCGGTCAAGGTCCGCGGCGGCGTGGTGCTGGGCGAGTTCGCCACGCTCGTCGACCCGCAGCGCAGCATCCCGCCGCAGATCGTGCAGCTGACCGGCATCACCACCGCGATGGTGTCTGACGCCCCCAGCATCGACGCCGTGTTGCCGATGTTCCTCGAGTTCGCCGGCTTGGACCAGGGGACGGTGCTGGTCGCCCACAACGCCGGGTTCGACGTCGGATTCCTGCGGGCCGCGGCGGCGCAGTGCGACCTCGTCTGGCCGCGGCCGCAGGTGCTGTGCACCGTGCGGCTGGCCCGCCGCGTGCTCAGCCGGGAGGAAGCCCCCAGCGTGCGGCTGGCCTCGCTGGCGCGGCTGTTCGCCGTTGCGACCCGGCCCACGCACCGCGCCCTCGACGACGCCCGCGCCACCGTGGACGTGCTGCACGCCCTCATCGAGCGGGTCGGCAACCAGGGCGTGCACACCTATGCCGACCTGCGCTCCTACCTGCCGGATGTGACCCCGGCCCAGCGGCGCAAGCGGGTCCTCGCCGAGGGCCTGCCCCGCCGGCCGGGCGTCTACCTGTTTCGCGGACCGTCGGGCGACGTGCTCTACATCGGCACCGCCGTCGATCTGCGCCGCCGGGTCGGCCAGTACTTCACCGGCGCCGACCCGCGCGGACGGATGAAGGAAATGGTCAATCTGGCCACCGCGGTCGACCACGTCGAGTGCGCCCACGCGCTCGAGGCCGGCGTCCGCGAGCTGCGGCTGCTGGCCGCGCACGCACCGCCCTACAACCGCCGGTCGAGGTTTCCGCACCGGTGGTGGTGGGTCGCGCTCACCGATGAGGTGTTCCCGCGGCTCGCGGTGGTGCGAGCGCCCCGCCACGACCGGGCCATCGGCCCGTTCCGCTCGCGCGCCGACGCCGCCGACACCGCCGCCCTGCTGTCGCGCTTCACCGGGCTGCGAACCTGCACGACGCGGCTGGGACGTTCGGTCCTGCACGGCCCGGCCTGCGCCGAGGCGGAAATCTCACCCTGCCCCGCGGCGCGCGGCGTCACGGCCACGCAATACGCCGCGGCCGTGGCGCGCGGCGCCGCGCTGATCGACGGGATGGGCAACGCCGCCCTGTCCGACGCCGCGGACCAGGTCACGGCGCTGGCCGAGCGACAACATTTCGAGAGCGCGGCACGCCTGCGTGACCGCACCGCCACCGCCGTGGAGATCCTGTGGCGCGGCCAGCGGCTGCGCGCGCTGGCCGCGCTGCCCGAACTGATAGCCGCCGCGCCCGACGGCCAGGGCGGCTATCACATCGCCGTCGTCCGGCACGGCCAGCTCGCGGCGGCCGGCACCGCCAGGCGCGGGGTGCCCCCGATGCCGGTGGTTGACGCCATTGTGGCTGGCGCACAGGCGATTCTGCCGACCGCGGCCCCGTTGGGCGGTGCACTGGTGGAGGAATCCGCCCTCATCGCGCGCTGGCTGACCGGCCCCGGGGTGCGCATCGTCCGCGTCGACGACTCCCCCGACGCCGCGGGCTGGGCATCACCGCTGCGCTCCGCCGGCGCATGGGCGGCATGGGCGGCATCGGCGCGCTCGGCGCGACTCGCCTATGACCAAGCGGCGCAATACGATTCAGAGCTGCTCGCCGAACCGCACCCATCGCGCGAGCAGCTGTTCGGCCGCGCCGGAGTCGATCGCCGCGCTGGCGCGCTGCAGCCCGTCCTCCCACGCCGGCAACCATTCAGCGCGGCTGGATAGACCGGCGTGGGCGACCAGGGCCCCGGCGGCGTTGAGCACCACGGCGTCCCGGACCGGCCCCTTGGCGCCGGCCAGCACCGCACGCACCTCGGCGGCGTTGGCCTGCGCGTCGCCGCCCAGCAGGTCGCCGAGATCGGCTCGGACGAAACCGAATCCGGCCGGATCGAACGTCAGCTTGTCCACCGTCCCGGCCTGGACGCGCCAAATGGTGCTGGTGGTGGTCGTGGTCAACTCGTCGAGCCCGTCATCACCGTGCACCACCAGCACGCTCGACCGGCGCGCGGCGAACACCCCGGCCATCACCCCGGCCAGGTCGGCGAAGGCGCAGCCGATCAGCCCGGCCCGCGGTCTGGCCGGATTGGTCAGCGGCCCAAGGAGATTGAAGACCGTCGGCACCCCGATCTCGCGTCGTACCACCGACGCGTGCCGGTACGAAGGATGAAACACCGGCGCGAAGCAGAACCCGATGCCCACTTCGGCCAGGCTCTGGGCGACCTGCTCGGGTTCGAGCTCGATGCGCACCCCGAGCGCCTCCAGCGTGTCGGCGCCGCCGGACAACGACGACGCCGCGCGGTTGCCGTGTTTGACCACCGGCACGCCCGCGGCCGCGACCACGATCGCCGCCATGGTGGACAGGTTGACCGTGTTGACGCCGTCACCACCCGTCCCGACGATGTCGACGGCGTCATCGCGCAATGCGGGCATGGGGCGCGCGCGGCTCAGCATGACTTCGGCCAGCTCGCTGACCTCGGCCGAGGTGGGAACCTTCATCTTCATCGCCACCGCGAATGCGGCGACCTGCGCCGGGCTCGCGTCGCCGGCCATGATCTGTTCCATGGCCCAGGCGGCCTGGCCCCGCGTCAGGTCGTGCCCGTCCGTCAACCGGGCCAGGACCTGCGGCCACGACGGCGCCGACCCCGGGCCCGCGGTCGAACCGCCGGGGGGCGAAGCCTCAGATGACACAGCCACGCGCCGATGGTCCCACGCGGACCGAACCTCCCCCAACAGGCGCGGAAAGCCGCCCGCTCCGGACGCGGCCGCGACGCGAAAACATTAATTGCCGCCCCGGGTGGAGTTGATCAACTACAAAGCGTCATACTTGCGGATGTGACCAGCGCTGTAGGGACCTCGGGTACTGCAATCACGTCGCGGGTTCATTCGTTGAATCGACCCAACATGGTCAGTGTCGGCACCATCGTCTGGCTCTCCAGCGAGCTGATGTTCTTTGCCGGCCTGTTCGCGATGTACTTCACCGCGCGTGCGCAGTCGGGCGGGAAATGGCCGCCGCCGCCGACCGAACTCAACCTCTATCAGGCCGTCCCGGTGACGCTCGTGCTGATCGCGTCGTCGTTCACCTGCCAGATGGGGGTGTTCGCGGCCGAGCGCGGCGACGTCTTCGGGCTGCGCCGCTGGTACGTGATCACCTTCCTGATGGGCCTGTTCTTCGTTTGCGGGCAGGGCTACGAGTACTACCACCTGGCGACTCACGGCACCACCATCCCCGGCAGCGCCTACGGCAGCGTGTTCTACCTGGCGACCGGGTTCCACGGTCTGCACGTCACCGGCGGACTGATCGCCTTCATCTTCCTGCTGGCGCGCACCGCGATGAGCAAGTTCACCCCGGCGCAGGCCACCGCGAGCATCGTCGTCTCCTACTACTGGCATTTCGTCGACATCGTGTGGATCGCGCTGTTCACCGTGATCTATTTCATCCGATGAGCCGACGCTGGACGAACAGGAGTGCTGGGTTGAAGAAACTGGGGTCTACCCGATCCGGTGCGCGGCCCGGACAGTCGCGAAAAGCCGCCAGTGATCGCTCCCGGCGGCGGCTGCGCCGCCGCCTCTCGGGCGGGCTGTTGCTGCTGATCGCGCTCACCATCGCCGGCGGCCTGGCCGCCGTGCTGACGCCGCGCCCCCAGGTGGCCGTCGCCGACGAGTCGTCCTCGGCGCTGCTGCGGACCGGCAAGCAGCTGTTCGAGACGTCGTGCGTGTCGTGCCACGGGGCCAACCTGCAGGGTGTGCCCGACCGCGGGCCCAGCCTGATCGGCGTCGGCGAGGAGGCCGTGTACTTCCAGGTCTCGACCGGCCGGATGCCCGCGATGACCGGCGAGGCCCAGGCGCCCCGCAAGGAGCCGATCTTCGACGAGGCGCAGGTCGACGCGCTCGGCGCGTACGTGCAGGCCAACGGCGGCGGTCCGACCACGGTGCGCAACCCGGACGGCAGCCTGGCCATGAAGTCGCTGCGCGGCGACGACCTGGGCCGCGGCGGGGACCTGTTCCGGCTGAACTGCTCCTCCTGCCACAACTTCACCGGCAAGGGTGGGGCGCTGTCGTCGGGCAAGTACGCCCCGGCCCTGGAGGCGCCGAACGAGCAGCAGATCCTGGCGGCGATGCGGACCGGCCCGCAGAACATGCCGAAGTTCTCCGACCGCCAGCTGTCCTTCGAGGCCAAGAAGGACATCATCGGCTACATCAAGGCGGTCAGCGAGGAGCGCCAGCCCGGCGGCTACGGCCTGGGCGGATTCGGGCCCGCACCCGAGGGCATGGCCGCGTGGATCATCGGGATGGTCGCCGCCATCGGTTTGGCACTGTGGATTGGGGCACGAGCATCATGAGCGAAAACGACGTTCGCGGCTCTGACACCGACAAGGGCGCCGCACCGAACGAACCCGACGAGGCGGCCCTGGCCGCCATGTCGCGCGACGAGCTGGTGGCGCTGGGCGGCAAGCTCGACGGCGTCGAGACGCTCGTCAAGGAACCCCGCTGGCCCGTCGAGGGCACCAAGGCCGAGAAGCGCGCCGAGCGAGGAGTCGCCCTGTGGCTGTTGCTGGGCGGCATTTTCGGGCTGGCGCTGCTGCTGGTGTTCCTGTTCTGGCCGTGGGAGTACAAGCCGAAGGCCGCCGCGGGCAGCCTGCTGTATGACCTGGCTACCCCGCTGTACGGGCTGACCTTCGGGATGTCGATCCTGTCGATCGCCGTCGGCACCATCCTGTACCAGAAACGCTTTATCCCGGAAGAGATTTCGATCCAGGAGCGGCACGACGGCGCCTCCCGGGAGATCGACCGCAAGACGGTCGTGGCCAACCTGACCGACGCCCTGGAAGGCTCGACCGTCCGGCGGCGCAAGGTGATCGGGGCGTCGCTGGGGCTGGGCCTCGGCGCGTTCGGTCTGTCCACGTTGGTGGCGTTTGCCGGCGGCCTGATCAAGAACCCGTGGAAGCCGGTGGTGCCCACCGCGAACGGCAAGAAGGCCGTGCTGTGGACGTCCGGCTGGACACCGCGGTACGCGGGCGAGACCATCTTCCTCGCGCGGGCCACGGGCTCCGCGGGGACATCGCCGTTCGTCAAGATGCGCCCGGAGGACCTCGACGCCGGCGGCATGGAGACCGTCTTCCCGTGGCGCGAGTCCGATGGCGACGGCACCACCCCGGAATCGCAGGAGAAGCTCCGGGCGATCAACCAGGGCGTCCGCAACCCCGTGATGCTCATCCGGGTCCGGCCGTCGGACATGCCCCGCGTGGTCAAGCGCCAGGGCCAGGAGAGCTTCAATTACGGCGAGTTGTTCGCCTACACCAAGGTCTGCTCGCACCTGGGTTGCCCCGCGTCGCTGTACGAGGAGCAGTCCTACCGAATCTTGTGCCCTTGTCACCAGTCACAGTTCGACGCCCTGCACTTCGCCAAGCCGATCTTCGGCCCGGCGGCTCGCGCGCTGGCGCAACTGCCCATCACGATCGACACCAACGGGTACCTGGTCGCCAACGGCGACTTCATCGAGCCCGTCGGACCGGCCTTCTGGGAAAGGACGACATCATGAGTCCGAAGCTGAGTCCCCCCAAGCCGCCCAAGATCGGCGACGTCCTGGCGCGCCAGGGCGAAGACATCGACAGCCGCTATCACCCGTCGGCGGCGGTGCGCCGGCAGCTCAACAAGGTCTTCCCGACCCACTGGTCCTTCCTGCTGGGCGAGATCGCGATGTACAGCTTCATCGTGCTGCTGCTCACCGGTGTCTACCTGACGCTGTTCTTCGACCCGTCCATGGCCGAGGTCACCTACAACGGCGCCTACCAGCCGCTGCGCGGCGTCGACATGTCCAAGGCGTTCGCGTCGACGCTCGACATCTCCTTCGAGGTGCGTGGCGGCCTGTTCGTCCGTCAGGTACACCACTGGGCCGCACTGATTTTCGCGGCGTCGATCATGGTGCACCTGGCCCGCATCTTCTTCACCGGCGCGTTCCGCCGGCCCCGCGAGGCCAACTGGGTCATCGGCTCGCTGCTGCTGATCCTGGCGATGTTCGAGGGCTACTTCGGCTACTCGCTGCCCGACGACCTGCTGTCGGGCATCGGGCTGCGCGCCGCGCTCTCCTCGATCACGCTGGGCATGCCGATCATCGGCACCTGGCTGCACTGGGCCCTGTTCGGCGGCGACTTCCCGTGCGGCGGCGTGGGCAACGAGTGCGCCACGGTGGGGACCATCATCCCGCGGATGTACGCCCTGCACATCCTGCTGCTGCCGGGGATCATCCTGGCGCTGATCGGGCTGCACCTGGCGATGGTGTGGTTCCAGAAGCACACCCAGTTCCCCGGCCCCGGGCGCACCGAGCACAACGTGGTCGGGGTGCGGGTGATGCCTATCTTCGCGGTGAAGTCCGGCGCGTTCTTCGCCGCGATCGTCGGTGTGCTCGGCCTGATGGGCGGCCTGCTGCAGATCAACCCGATCTGGAACCTGGGCCCCTACAAGCCATCTCACGTTTCGGCCGGTTCGCAGCCGGACTTCTACATGATGTGGACGGAGGGCCTGGCGCGTATCTGGCCGCCGTGGGAGTTCTACTTCTGGCACCACACGATTCCCGCGCCCGTCTGGGTGGCGCTGCTGATGGGCCTGATCTTTGTGCTGCTGATCATCTACCCCTTCCTGGAGAAGCGGTTCAGCGGTGATTACGCCCACCACAACCTGCTGCAACGTCCGCGCGACGTGCCGGTGCGCACGGCGATCGGGGCGATGGCGATCGCGTTCTACATGGTGCTGACGCTCAGCGCGATGAACGACATCATCGCGTTGAAGTTCCAGATCTCGCTGAACGCGACGACGTGGATCGGCCGCATCGGGATGGTCGTCCTGCCGCCGGTCGTCTACTTCATCGCCTACCGGTGGTGCGTGGCGCTGCAGCGCAGCGACCGGGAGGTGCTGGCGCACGGTATCGAGACCGGCATCATCAAGCGGCTGCCGCACGGGGCCTACGTCGAGCTGCATCAGCCGCTCGGCCCCGTCGACGATCACGGCCACCCGATACCGCTCGAGTACCAGGGCGCGGCGCTGCCCAAGCGGATGAACAAGCTGGGCTCGGCCGGTTCACCGGGTCACGGCAGCTTCCTGTTCGCCGACCCGGCGTCCGAGGATGCGGCCCTGCGCGAGGCGGCGCACGGTTCCGAGCAACGTGCCCTGACCGCGCTGCGCGAGCACCAGGAAACCACCGTCGGTTCAAACGGCACGAACGGCGAGCACCACTAGCCTCGTGCAGGTCCGGTGACGGCCGCGCCGCACTGTTGGTGGGCGGCCCGCACGATGGAGCCGGCGGTCAGGAAGGCCGGCTTCATCTGGTCGCGCGCCTCAACGGGCAGGTTGGCCGCGCAGCGCAGCACCATCAGGGCGAGCGCGCTGTAGGTCGCGTACGGGATGACCAGCAGGTTCACCTGTGCGTCGTCCCCGACGACGGTCATCACGTGCTGACGCTTTCGTTCCCATCCCGACCAGTTCAGGTCGGGTGGTCGCTGCAGCGGCGGCCAGTTGACGTTGATGGTGCTGACTTCTCCCAGCAGAGGAGTCAGGACGGCGACCAACTCGGGCAACTCGTTGGTGATCCGGTCCGCCCGCGGCCACCACGCGCCGTCGATGGCGCGGCCCAGCTCATGGGCCACCGACACCCGGACCGGATTGGCGCGGCGGCGGCGTTCGAACGATTCGCGGCCGGGCAGATTCGCGACAACCATGGGCGGATCCCTTCACGTCGGCGTCGTTCGCCCCGGCGAGCGCGAGGCGGACGGAGGAATCGCATTGCCCGTGGATGGCCGGCAGGGGCGGACCACCGCTGACAACGAAACGGCTCGCGGTGAACGCTACGCCACCGGCGACCTATCGGGCCGGCCAGGGGGCCGGCCCGCGCGGAGGCGTGGCGCGGGTCGCCGGTGCACTACAGTGACGAGGGTCCGACCGTGGCGCTGTCCGGGTGAGCGGAGGGCCGACACGGTGAGGATGGGCGCAATGGCGATACAGGACTGGGGCGACGCCCCGGAGATCCATCCGTCGAAGATCCAGGTCGGTGACGTCATCGGCACGCTGCGGCCCACGACGCTGCGCTACACCGTCAAGATGATCAGCGGGCCGCAGACCACTCCCCGGCGCTGGACGTTCTTCGGCCGCGACGCCAACGGCACGCAACACACCGGCACCTTCGGGGAAGACGAACGGGTTCGCAGGTACGCCAAGGCGTCCTGATAGGGGCCTACTTCTCGGCGACGGCGCGGCGCAACTGCCGGACGTGCAGCCACTCGATCGCCGGCATCCCGGCGGTGACGACCGCGGCCACGCCGTAAGCGACCCAGGACGGGCTGTCGTGGCCCACGGCCATCAGGTAGGTGGCAGTGGCCACCGCGACCAGCGCCAGGCCCATCGCCCCCACCAGCAGCACGGTGCCGCGCAACCAGACCCGATCGACCGCCTCACCCGACCAGCCGGAGTCGGCCTCCTGAGCCGGCGCCTGCGCCCTCGGCTGACGCGCCCATTCGGCCGCGGTGCGCGGCGCCTGGGACATCAGGCGCACCGGGGGCCGGGGTGCCGTCATCCCCCGGGCGGCGGGCTCGCTCTGCGCCATCCGGCGGGCGCGCAACAGCATCGGGATGGCCCCCGCGATGATCAGCGCGGACACCACGATCACGGCGTACAGCACCCACGAGGTGGTATGCGTGCCGCCGGCCGCCTTGTGAAAGCCCCGCCCCAGGTCCGTCAGCGCGACGGCCGCGGCCAC
>NZ_LZJM01000337.1:0-21928 GCF_001667665.1 Mycobacterium sp. E342 | reverse complement strand
ACCGCGGCACCACACCGCCGCACCGCGAGCAGTATTCGGACCCGGAGAAGCCGATCCTGCGCGTCGAGCGCGGCGCCATCAAGCGGTGGCAGACCGGCGGGTGGCAGCCCTACATCGACCACGCCGACCGCCTCGGCGCCGACGAGGCCGCCCACCTGGCGCGCCAGCTGTCGCGCTGGGACTCCAACCCGACCCACACCGGCCTGCGCTCGGCGGCCACGCGCGGCGCCACCTTCACCACGCTGCTGGGCATTGAAGACGTCTCGCGGCTGGACGTGCCCACCCTGTGGGCGCCGCGCCGGCGCGAGGACGAGTTGCGCGTTCCCATCGGCGTCACGGCGACGGGCGAGCCGCTGTACTTCGACCTCAAGGACGAAGCCGAGGGCGGGATGGGGCCGCACGGCCTGATGATCGGCATGACGGGCTCCGGCAAGTCCCAGACCCTGATGTCGATCCTGTTGTCGCTGTTGACAACCCATTCAGCGGACCGGTTGATCGTCATCTACGCCGACTTCAAGGGTGAGGCCGGGGCCGACAGTTTCCGTCATTTCCCGCAGGTCGTCGCAGTGATCTCCAACATGGCCGAGAAGAAGTCGTTGGCCGACCGGTTCGCCGACACGCTGCGCGGCGAGGTGGCCCGCCGGGAAACGCTGCTGCGCGAGGCGGGGCGCCGCGTGCAGGGCAGCGCGTTCAACTCGGTGGTCGAGTACGAGGGTGCGATCACGGCGGGGCACGACCTGCCGCCCATCCCGACGCTGTTCGTGGTCGCCGACGAGTTCACCCTGATGCTGGCCGACCACCCGGAATACGCGGAGCTGTTCGATTACGTTGCGCGCAAGGGCCGCTCGTTCCGCATCCACATCCTGTTCGCGTCGCAGACCCTGGACGTGGGCAAGATCAAGGACATCGACAAGAACACCTCCTACCGCATCGGGTTGAAGGTGGCCAGTCCCAGCGTGTCCCGCCAGATCATCGGCGTGGAGGACGCCTACCACATCGAATCGGGCAAGGAGCACAAGGGCGTGGGCTTCCTGGTGCCCGCCCCGGGCGCGGCCCCGATCAAATTCCGCAGCACCTACGTCGACGGCATCTACGAGCCGCCGCAGCGGGCCAAATCCTTTGTGGTGCAGGCCGCGCCGGAGCCCAAGCTGTTCACGGCGGGGCGGGTGGAGCCGGAGCAGGACACCGTCATCCCGGTCGCAGGGGACGAGGAACTCACCGGGCCGCCGCGCAAGCTGATCGCCACCATCGGCGACCAGCTCGCGCAGTACGGGCCGAAGGCTCCGCGGCTGTGGCTGCCGCCGCTGGACGAGCCGATCCCGCTGACCGCCGTGCTCGCGCGGGCCGGGGTGCCGCAGCGCCAGTGGCAGTGGCCGCTCGGCGAGATCGACAAACCCTTCGAGATGCGCCGCGACCCGCTGGTGTTCGACGCCACCTCGGCGGCCGGCAACGTGGTGATCCACGGCGGCCCCAAGTCCGGGAAAACGACGGCGCTGCAGACGTTCATCCTGTCGGCGGCCAGCCTGCACTCACCCCGCGACGTCACGTTCTACTGCCTGGACTACGGCGGCGGCAAGCTGCGGGCGCTGGAAGACCTGGCGCACGTCGGCAGCGTCGCCTCGGCGCTGGAACCCGAACGCATCCGGCGCACCTTCGGCGAGCTGGAGCAGCTGCTGCTGTCGAGGCAGCGGCGCGAGGTGTTCCGCGATGCCCGCGGCGCGGCCCCCGACGACGGCTACGGCGAGGTGTTCCTGGTCATCGACAACCTCTACGCGTTCGGCCGCGACAACACCGACCAGTTCAACACCCGGAACCCGTTGCTGGCCAAGGTGACCGAGTTGGTCAACGTCGGGCTCGCCTACGGCATCCACGTCGTGATCACCACCCCGAGCTGGCTCGAGGTGCCGCTGGCCATGCGCGACGGCCTCGGGCTGCGCCTCGAACTCAAGCTGCACGATCCGCGGGACAGCAACGTGCGGGTCGTCGGCGCCCTGCGGCGCCCCGCCGAGGCCGTGCCGCACGACCAGCCGGGCCGCGGGTTGACCATGGCCGCCGAGCACTTCCTGTTCGCCGCCCCGGAGCTGGACCAGATCGGTGCGCTCAACGCCCGCTACCCCGGCGTGGCCGCCCCGCCGGTGCGGCTGCTGCCGGCCAACCTCGCCCCCGAGGTCCTCGGCGCGCTGTATCGCGGCCCGGAGCAGGTGGTCATCGGCCAGCGCGAGGAGGACCTCGGGCCCGTCGTGGTCAACTTCGCCGACGAGCCGCTGCTGATGGTGTTCGGCGACAGCAAGTCGGGGAAAACCACCCTGCTGCGCCACATCATTCGCACCATCCGCGAGAACTCCACGGCCGACCGAGTGGCGTTCACCGTGCTGGATCGGCGGCTGCACCTGGTCGACGAGCCGTTGTTCGCCGACAACGAATACACGGCCAACGTCGACCGCGTGATCCCGGCGATGCTGGGCCTGGCCAACCTCATCGAGTCGCGGCGGCCGCCGGCCGGGCTGGCGCCCGCCGAGCTGGCCCGCTGGACGTACGCGGGGCACACCCACTATCTGATCATCGACGACGTCGACCAGATACCGGACTCCCCGGCGATGAGCGGCCCGTACATCGGGCAGCGGCCGTGGACCCCGCTGATCGGAATCCTCTCGCAGGCGGCCGATTTGGGACTGCGGGTGATCGTGACGGCGCGCGCCACCGGGTCCGGTCACGCGCTGATGACCAACCCGTTGCTGCGCCGCTTGAACGACTTGCAGGCGACCACGCTGATGCTCGCAGGCAACCCGCAGGACAGCGGCAAGATCCGCGGCCAGCGGTTCGGCCGGCTGCCGGCCGGGCGGGCGATCTTGCTGGGCGACAGCGACGCTCCGACGTATGTGCAGTTGGTCAACCCGTTGGTGGGTGAGGCCGCGATGTCCGGTGAAACGCAACAGTGAGGGGAGAGTCATGACGTTGCGAGTGGTTCCCGAGGGTCTGGCCGCGACCAGCGCCGCGGTGGAGGCGCTGACGGCGCGGCTGGCGGCCGCGCACGCTGCGGCCGCCCCGGCCATCACCGCGGTGGTTCCGCCGGCGGTGGATCCGGTGTCGTTGCAGACGGCACTCGGGTTCAGCGCCCAGGGCCAGGAGCACGCCGCCGTCGCCGCCCAGGGGGTCGAGGAGCTCGGCCGCGCCGGGGTCGGCGTCGGCGAAGCCGGCGCCAGCTATCTCGCCGGAGACGCCTCGGCCGCCGCGACGTACGGGTTCGCAGGCGCCTGAGAAATGACGTCCCCCGTCGCGCCCGTCTGGATGGCCTCGCCGCCCGAGGTGCACTCGACGCTGCTCAGCGCCGGTCCAGGACCGGGCCCGCTGCTGGCGGCCGCCGGAGCGTGGTCCTCGCTGAGCGCCGAATACGCCACGGCGGCAGCCGAACTCACCGGTGTCCTGGGGGACACGCAGGCGGCTGCCTGGGAGGGGCCCACCGCCGAGCAGTATGCGGCCGCGCACACGCCCTATCTGGCGTGGCTGCAGCAGGCCAGCGCCGACAGCGCGGGCGTGGCCGCGCAGCACGAGGTCGCGGCAGCGGCCTACACCGCCGCCCTGTCGGCCATGCCGACGCTGGGGGAGCTGGCCGCCAATCACGCCGTCCACGGGGTGCTGGTGGCGACGAACTTCTTTGGCATCAATACGATTCCGATCGCGCTCAACGAGGCCGACTACGCGCGGATGTGGCTGCAGGCCGCCACCGTGATGGGCGCCTACCAGGCAACCTCGGGTGCGGCGCTCGCCTCCGCGCCGCGCAGCGCCGCGGCGCCGTCCATCGTGCGGCCGGGCGCTGAGGCGAACAACGCCGCACAGAGCCCGTCCGATCCCGGGAACGCGATCTCGGACTTCTTCCAGCAGCTGTCCAAGTTCCTGCAGGACTTCTTCCAGAACATTCAGCAGATGCTGCAGAACTTCTTCTCGAACCTGCCCGCGCTGCTGGCCGCGAACGGCCCGCTGCTGTTCTTCGTCGCCTACCAGGTGTTCTTCAACGCCGTCGGCTGGCCGACCTGGGGCGCGATCCTGACCGCGCCCTTCCTCATTCCGCTGCTGCTCGGCATCGGCCTGAGCTCGTTGTTCAGCGCGCCGGCCGAGACCGCGCCGATCGCGGCCGGGGCCGCCGCGACGCCGCTCGTCACCTCGACCAGGCCGGCGTCGCTGCTGCCGGCCGTCGCGCTGGCGCCCACGGTCGCGACTCCCGCAACGGCCCCGGCCACTTCGGTCGCCGCGGGCTCCGGCGCGGCCCCGGCGCCGGCGCCGGCGCCCGCGCCGACCACTTCGGCCTACCTGGTCGCCTACGGCGGTGACCCGGAGGCCGGTGTCGGCCCGACGCTGGGCGGCCGCGGCGGCGCCAAGGCGCCGGCGGCGACGATCCCGGCGGCCGGCGCGGCGGCCGCCAGCCGGGCCGAGGCGCGGGCACGGCGGCGAAAGCGGGCCGCGATGCGCGACCACGCCGACGAATTCGCGGACATGGACGCCGACTTCGGCCTTCCCCCCGACTACGGCGACGAGGAGCGGGCGGCCGGCGCGGTCGCGTCCGCGGCCGGGGCCGGAGCCCTGGGCTTCGCGGGCACCGCACGCAAAGGGCGCGCCTTCCGGGCGGCCGGACTGACCAAGCTCACCGACGGCGAGTTCGGCGGCGGCCCGCGGATGCCGATGACGCCCGGCACCTGGGACCACGACGCCGACCAAGACCCCGCGCGCCCGACCGAGCCGAGGGAAGGGGGGTAAGGCAGTCAGCACGATGCCCGGCAGTCAGCGAAAGCCCAAGAGACCGAACAGAAAGGACGCACCATGAGCATGTTGGACGCTCACATTCCACAGTTGGTGGCCGCACAGTCGGCGTTCGGCGCCAAGGCGGCGCTGATGCGCAGCACCATCAGCCAGGCCGAGCAGGAAGCCATGTCGGCGCAGGCGTTCCACCAGGGCGAGGCCTCGGCCGCGTTCCAGGCCGCGCACGCCCGTTTCGTCGAGGCCGCAGCGCGGGTCAACACCCTGCTCGACATCGCACAGGCCAACCTCGGCGACGCCGCCGGCACCTACGTCGCCGCCGACGCGGCCGCCGCGTCCGGTTACACCGCCTTCTGACCCCGCCCCGCTAGCCGCCACCAACCGCGAAAGGACTTGTCATGTCCCAGATCATGTACAACTACCCGGCGATGTTGAGCCACGCCGCCGACATGTCGGGCTACGCCGGCACGCTGCAGGGCCTCGGTTCCGACATCGCCAGCGAGCAGGCGACGCTGTCCAACGCCTGGCAGGGTGACACCGGGATGACCTACCAGGCGTGGCAGGCCCAGTGGAACCAGGCGATGGAGAGTCTGGTGCGCGCCTACCAGGCGATGGCCAGCACCCACGAAGCCAACACCATGTCCATGCTCGCGCGGGACCAGGCCGAAGCCGCCAAGTGGGGCGGCTAACCCCGGTGCGATGATCGCTGAACCCAACGCCGTCGAGCTGACGGTCGATCACGCGTGGTTCATCGCGGAAACCATTGGGGCGGGCAGCTTCCCATGGGTTCTGGCGATCACCTCGCCCTACACCGACGCCGCCCAACGACAGGCGTTCCTCGAGCGCCAGCGCGACGAGCTGACCCGGATGGGTCTGGTGTCCGAGGGCGGAGCCGTCAACCCGGCGGTGGCCGACTGGATCAGGGTGGTGTGCTTTGCGGACCGCTGGCTCGACCTGCGTTACGTGGGCCCCGCCAAGGACGGCGGCGCCGGGGAGCTGCTGCGCGGCATCGTGGCGCAGCGCTCCGCCACCACCGCCAAGACGATCGTGGCGTTGCGCAGCGCGCAACTGATCACGTTCACCGCCATGGACATCGACGATCCGCGCGCGCTGGTCCCCGTCCTCGGCGTCGGGCTGACACAGCGACCGCCGGCTCGATTCGACGGGTTCAGCATGCCGGCGCGAGTCGGCGCCCGGGCCGACGAGCGGCTGCGTTCGGGCGCCTCGCTCGCCGAAATC
This sequence comes from Mycobacterium sp. E342, assembly GCF_001667665.1. Classification (NCBI taxonomy): domain Bacteria; kingdom Bacillati; phylum Actinomycetota; class Actinomycetes; order Mycobacteriales; family Mycobacteriaceae; genus Mycobacterium; species Mycobacterium sp. E342. The sequence goes on along the minus strand of NZ_LZJM01000337.1, from coordinate 15,937 downwards.
GTTGACTACCTGGGCATCCCGCAATCCGCGCGGCCGGTGGTGGAGTCGGTGTTCACCGGTCCGCGCAGCTACGTCGAAATCGTCGCCGGCTGCCGCCGTGACGGCCGGCAAGCCACCACCGAAGTGGGGATGAGCATCGTCGACGCGGCGGCCGGACGGGTGCTGGTGAGCCCGTCGCGCGCATTCGACGGCGAGTGGGTGTCGACCTTCGCGCCCGGCACCCCCTTCGCGATCGCCGTCGCGATCGAACAGCTGACCGCGCTGCTGCCGGAGTCCGACTGGTTCCCCGGCCACCGGTTGGCCCGAGACTTCACCCCCCAACACGCCTAGACCCACCCAACAGAGAAGAGAGCAACGATGTTCCAGGAATCGAGGGACCGGTGACGTCCGGCGCCGTCATGCCGATCGTCCGCGTGGCAATCCTCGCGGACAGCAGACTGACGGAGATGGCGTTGCCCGCCGAGCTGCCGCTGCGCGAAATCCTGCCCGCCGTCCAGCGGTTGGTGATTCCGGCGGCATCCAACGGCGACCCCGACGACACCGCCCGGGGAACCGCCGACCTCGGCGCGGCCACCCAGCTGAGCCTGGCGCCGATCGGCGGGGCCCCCTTCAGCCTGGACGCCAGCCTGGACACCGTCGGCGTCGTTGACGGCGACCTGCTGGCCCTGCAACCCGTGCCCGTCGGCCAGGCGGCCCCCGGGATCGTCGAGGACATCGCCGACGCCGCCATGATCTTCTCCACCTCCCGGCTGAAGCCCTGGGGCGCAACGCATATCCGGTGGGGGGCGCTGGCCGCGGCGATCGCGGTCGCGTTCCTGGCCACCGGGCTCTCGGTCGCCTACCGCGTCGCCACCGGCGCGCTGGCCGGGCTGGTCGCGGTCAGCGCGGTCGCGGCGGTGACCGCCGTCGTCGGCCTGCTGGTCGGCGCGCGCTCGCCGCGCACCGGGACCGCGTGCTCGATCGCCGCGCTGGTGCCCATCGCAGCCGCGCTGGCGTTGGCGGTGCCCGGGCGATTCGGGCCGGCGCAGATCATGCTCGCCGCGGCCGGCGTCACCGCGTGGTCGTTGGTCGCCCTGATGGTCCCCGGCGCCGAACGCGAGCGCGTCGTCGGCTTCTTCACCGCGACCGCGGTGGTGGGCGCGGGCGTGGCGCTGGCCGCGGGCGCCGAGGTGCTCTGGCACCTGCGGCCGCTCGCCATCGGCTGCGGCCTGATCGTCGCCGCCCTGCTGGTCACCGTCGAGGCGGCCCAGCTCTCGGCGGTGTGGGCGCGCTTCCCGTTGCCGGTCATCCCGGCGCCCGGTGACCCCACCCCGTCGGCCCCCTCGCTGCGGGTCCTCGAGGATCTGCCGCGGCGGGTGCGGATCGGCGACGCCCACCAGAACGGATTCATCGCCGCCGCAGTGCTGCTCAGCGTCCTGGGGTCGGTGGCGATCGCGCTGCACCCCGAAACGCTCGGCGGCGCGGGCTGGTACGTGGTCGCCGCCACGGCCGCGACGTCGGTGCTGCGCGCCCGGGTGTGGGATTCGGCGGCGTGCAAGGCGTGGCTGCTCGCGCAGCCGTACCTGGCCGCGGGCGTCCTGCTGGTGCTCTACACCGCGACCGGACGCTACGCCGCCGCCCTGGCCGCGGCGCTGGTGCTCGTCGTGCTGGCGTCGGCGTGGATCGTGGTGGCGCTCAACCCGCGCATCGCCGAGCCGGAGAGCTATTCGCTTCCCGTGCGCCGGCTGACCGGCTTCGTCGCCGCCGGGCTCGACGCGTCGCTCATCCCCGTCATGGCCTATCTCGTCGGTATCTTCGCCTGGATACTCAATCGATGATTCGATCCGGATCAGCCTGTCTCACAGCGGCATTGGCGGCCATGCTGTGGACGTCCCCCTCGGCGCTGGCCATCGAGGCGCCGAAGGTCGATCCGGGCGTGCCGCCGCCCAGCGGCGCCCCGGGCCCGGTGCAGCCGATGGAGCAGCGCGGGCCGTGCAGCGTCTCCGGGGTCATTCCCGGCAGCGACCCGGCGGCCGTCACACCCAGCCAGGCAACGCTGAATCTGCCTGGCGCGTGGCAGTTCTCGCGTGGTGACGGCCAGCTGGTGGCGGTGCTGGACACCGGGGTGCGGCCGGGGCCGCGGCTGCCGAACGTCGATCCGGGCGGTGACTTCGTCGAGGCGACCGACGGCCTGACCGATTGCGACGGCCACGGCACCCTGGTCGCCGGGCTCATCGCCGGCCAGCCGGGGGACGACGGTTTTGCCGGCGTGGCGCCCGCCGCCCGGGTGGTGTCGATCAGGACGACGTCGGCGAAGTTCTCGCCGCGCACGCCCGGCGGCGACCCGCTGATGGCGCGGGCGGCCCTGGACGTCACGACGCTGGGCCGCGCGATCGTGCGCGCCGCCGACCTGGGCGCCCGGGTGATCGACGTCTCCACGCTCACCTGCCTGCCCGCCGACCGGCCCGTCGACCAGGCGGCGCTGGGCGCCGCGATCCGCTACGCCGCCGTGGACAAGGACGCGGTGATCGTGGCCGCCGCCGGCAACACCGGCCCGACCGGGTCGGTCGCCGGCGGAACGTCCTGCGAATCCAACCCGCTCACCGACCTGAGCCGCCCCGACGATCCGCGCAACTGGAGCGGCGTGACCTCGGTGTCCATCCCGTCGGTGTGGCAGCCGTACGTGCTGTCGGTGGGCTCCCTGACCCCGGACGGCCAGCCGTCGAAATTCACCATGGCCGGGCCGTGGGTGGGCATCGCCGCCCCCGGCGAACGCATCGCGTCGATCGGCAACGGCGACGGCGGTGGCCTGGCCAACGCGCTGCCCGACGAGCACCAGCAGCAGGTTGCGCTCAGCGGCACCAGCTATGCGGCGGGCTACGTGGCCGGCGTCGCGGCGCTGGTCCGCAGCAAGTTCCCCGACCTCAACGCCACCCAGGTGGTGCACCGCATCACCGCCACCGCGCGGGGCGGCGCGCGGGCGCCGTCCAACGTCGTCGGCGCCGGCAGCCTGGACCCGGTGGCCGCCCTGACCTGGCAACTGCCCGCCGGCGAGCCGCCCGCCGCCCCGGCGGTCAAGCCGGTCGCCGTGCCGCCGCCCCCGGCGCCCCGGGATACCACCCCGCGGACCGTCGCCCTGGCAGGAACCGCCGCGCTGGCCGCGCTCGTCGCGGTCGCGGGTGCGGTCGCCGCCACCCGCCGTCGAAAGGACCCCACCCCGTGAGCCTGCAGCGCTGGATACCCACCCCCGGACCCGGGCGCGTCACGCTGGCGCTGCTGGCGGTCGTCCCCGCGGTGATGGCCTACCCCTGGCGGTCGCCGCGGGACTACTGGCTGCTCGGCATCGCCGCGGCCGTCGTGGTCGTGCTGTTCGGCTGCTGGCGCGGGTTGTATTTCACCACGCTGGTGCGCCGCCGGCTGGCCATCATGTCGCGCGGCGACGCGGCCGCGCCCGAATCCGCCACCGCGACCACCGCGCTGCTGCGCGTCGGCGCGCCGAGCGGCGACGCCACCGCCCTGCCGCTGCCGCTGCTCGCCGGCTACCTGGACCGCTACGGCATCCGCGCGGACAAGATCCGGATCACGAGCCGCGACAACGCGTCCGACGCGTCCAGGCGCGAGACGTGGATCGGGCTCACCATTTCGGCCACCGACAACCTGGCCGCGCTGCGGGCCCGCTCCGCACGCGTCCCGTTGCACGAGACCGCGCAGGTGGTCGCGCGCCGGCTGGCCGACCACCTGCGGGAGCTCGGCTGGGAGGTCGGCGGCGTCGCGGCCGACAACGTCCCGCGGCTGCTCACGGCGAACGCCCGCGAGAGCTGGTCGGGGGTGCACCGCGGCGCGTCGGATTACCTTGCGGCATACCAGATCCCGGTGGACGAGCGGTTGGCCGAGACCCTGCGGGCGATCCGGGAGCATCCGGCGCGCGAAACCTGCACGGCGCTGGAGATCGCCGGCGACCCAACCCGCACCACGGTGGCGGCCGCGTGCGCATTCCTCACCGACACCCCGCCCGGGCGGACCGCGCCGCCGGCAGGCCTGACCCCGCAGCGGGGCAACCACCGGCCGGCGCTTGCCGCGCTGGACCTGCTGTCCACGCGGCGGCTCGATGGACACACCGACGCGCCGGCGGGCTTGCTGGCGGAGCTGGACTGGCCGGCGGTGACGGCCGTGACGCCGGTCGCCGAGCCCGCTAGAACATGACGGTCTGCAGGAAAGCGGTCATCCGGCGCAGGTAGTCCAGCTGGCTCACGTGCAGCACGTGGCTGCCCGGAAACCAGTGCAGCGCACAACGATCCCAGTGCTCCCACAGTTTGACGGCATGGTCCGGCGGCGCCATGCGATCGCCGAGCCCGGTGATGATCATCCGGCGGTCCTTTTCCAGCAGCGGCCGATAGTTCAGCGGGCAGTGGTAGGACAGCCCGTCCGACAGCTCCGCGCGGCTGATGTGGGACAGGCGCAGCCCCAGCCGCACGAGCGTGTTGGCCGGGAACCATTCGTCGAACAACGTCGCCGGGGTGACGACGGGACAGTTCGGGATGACGGCCTCCAGCCGGTCATCCACCGACGCCACCAGCGCCGAGGTGTAGCCGCCCAGCGATATGCCGGTCAGCGCGATGCGGTCGACCCCGGTGCCGCGCAGGTAGTCGACGACGGACCGGAAGTCGTGCACCGCCTGGGCCATCGCCTCGGCGAAGCCGCTCAGCCCGCCGGCGAAATAGCCGAAACCGCTGAACGGCGAGCACCTTTCGGCGCGCTTGCCGTGAAACGGCAAGGTGTACATCAGGACGTCGTAGCCGGACCGGTAATACCAGGGCAGCGTGAAGAACCGGCCGTTGGCCAGGTACGACGACCCCATGAAGCCGTGGATGACGCACAGCGTCGGACGGGGCCCGTCATCGTGGCGCCAGTGCTGCGCGCGCACGACGTTGTTGGACTTCCACGCGCTCCACTGTTCGCGCATCGCGGGGTTGACGGCGGTGAAGCCGCTTTCGAACGCGATGTTTTCCACCGTGCCGCCGGCGGCCCACTCGGTCAGCGGGCTGGCGCGCCGCGACGAGACGCGCGGCGGCTCGGTGGGCGCGGGAAACGACTTGACCGGATCGCGCTGCGCGCCCAGCTCGGCGTAGAAGTTCAGGTTGGCGCGCTCGGCGCGGGCGCTCCGGTGCCGCAGGGAGGCGGCGACCACGGCCGGCGCCACCGTCGCGGTGAGCAGCGAGGAGACCCAGGTGCGCAGCGCGAGGTCGCCGACGGCCGAGCCCTCGACTACCATGCGCTGGCGGGGGGACAACGCGGAGTTCGGGGGTAATCCGCCGACGTCGATCGGTACGTCTGCGCCCTGGAAGGCACCCTTGAAGGCACCGGGGATGTCGGGAACGGGGATGGGCGGATCAATCGAGGTGTCGGGCGCCACGAACGCCGATGCTAGCCGGGATGCGGTAATACGGTTGGTCTGTTCCGCCGATTGGCGACGGCGCATCGATCAGGAGGACCGACATGTGGGATCCCGATGTCTACCTGGCCTTTGCGGACCACCGCAGCCGGCCGTTCTATGACCTGCTGTCCCGGGTGGGGGCCGAGCGGGCCCGGCGGGTCGTCGACCTCGGCTGCGGGCCCGGCCACCTGACCAAGTACCTGTCCCGGCGCTGGCCGGAGGCGGTGATCGAGGCCATCGACACCTCGCCGGAAATGGTCGCCGCCGCCAAGGAACGCGGTATCGACGCCGTCGTCGGCGACCTGCGGCACTGGAAGCCCAAGCCCGACACCGACGTCGTGGTCAGCAACGCCGCCCTGCACTGGGTGCCCGAGCACGCCGACCTGCTGCTCCGCTGGGCCGACGAACTGGCGCCCGGATCGTGGATCGCCGTGCAGATACCCGGCAACTTCGAGACGCCGTCGCACGCCACGGTGCGGACGCTGGCGCGCCGGGAGCCCTACGCAAAAGTCATGCGGGACATACCATTCCGGGTCGGCGCAGTGGTGCAGCCGCCGATCCAGTACGCCAACATGCTGCTGGACGCCGGATGCCGGGTCGACGTCTGGGAGACGACCTACCTGCACCAGCTGACCGGTGACAACCCGGTGCTGGAATGGATCACCGGGACGGCGCTGGTCCCGGTGCGCGAGCGGTTGAGCGCCGAAGACTGGGAGCGGTTCCGCGCGGAGCTCATCCCGCTGCTGGACGACGCCTACCCGCCCCGCGCCGACGGGACGACGATCTTCCCGTTCCGCCGGGTGTTCATCGTCGCCGAAGTGGGCGGTTCCCGGCGCTCGGCCGGCTAACCGCTCGCTTGCTCCTCGATGCCGCGGTCCGCGGCGATCGCCGACCGGGCGGTCGGGCGCACCCGGTGGATCTGCAGATACGTCTCGGTGTAACGCGCCGCGATGCGGGTGCCGGCGAATTCCGACGGGATGACGTCGTTCGTCCGCTGCCGCCAATCATGGAGCCGCACAGCCAGATCGGCGGCGACCTCCTGGGCGGCCGCCTCGTCGCCGGCCAGCAGGTTGGTGGTCTCGGCGGGGTCGGCGCGCAGATCGTAGAGCTCGCGCTGCGGGCGCGGGCCGGTGATCGACGGCGCCACGGCGTGGCCGGACGGGCTCTCCTCGATGTCGAGCGGGAGGTCGAGCAGCGGCCGGGCCGCGTAGTTCTCGATGTAGCTGAATTCCTTGGTGCGAACGGCCCGGATGGGATCGAACGCGTCGTGATAGGTCTTCGCCGTGTACACGTGGTCCCTGACCGGAAGCGCGTGCGGGTCCGGCTCCAGGAGGGCGCTGCCGTGCGACAACCCGTCGACGTCGGGGGGAACGCCCAGACCCAGCAGTTCCAGCAGCGTCGGAAGCAGGTCCACGCCGCTGAAAAGCTCGTCGTAGACCCGCGGGGTGAGGGCCCGCCCGGCGGGGGGCCGGATGATCATGCCGATGCCGGTGCCCGCGTCGTAGAGGGTGGACTTGGCCCGCGGGAAGGCCGGGCCGTGGTCGGTGAAGAACACCACCCAGGTGGTGGCGTCCAGCCCGGTTTCGGCCAGCGTGTCCAGCAGCCGCCCGACGGCGGCGTCGGCCGTGGCGATCGCCCCGTAGAAGCTGGCAAGATCGCCCCGGACCTCGGGGGTGTCGGGCAGGTAGCCGGGCGGCTCGACCGCCGCGGTGTCCGCCGGCTCGTAGCGCTCCCTCGGGTACGGCCGGTGCGTCTCGAAGAACCCGGCGGTCAACAGGAATGGCTGGCCGGCCAGATCCTCGGTGCCGTCCCGCAGCCACTCCGAGGCCTTGTCGACCACGTACTCGCAGTACGAGTTCGAGACGTCGAACTCGTCGAAGCCCAGCCGCTGCGGGTACGACGTCTCGTGTTGCATGCCGAAAAGCGCTGAATACCAACCCGCATCGGTCAAGATCTCCGGCAGGGTGCGCACTCCGCTGCGGTATTCCCAGCCGTGGTGCGCCAACCCGATCAGGCCGTTGGTCTGCGGGTAGCGGCCGGTGAACAGCGATCCGCGCGACGGCGAGCACAGTGGCGCGGTGGCGTGCGCCCGGGTGAACAGGATGCCCTCGGCGGCAAGGCGGTCCAGCCGGGGACTGGACACGTCCGGATGGCCGTAGACACCGAGATAACGCCCCAGGTCGTGCCAGTGCACGATCAGCACGTTGTCCTTACGGCCCGCTGCTTCGCCCGGCCCCAATTGCGTCACCCTCTCCAACTCGCCCCGCGACGGGCGACGATACCGCAGCTAGTCCGGGGGATCCTGGGCGCGCCGAGCCCACCGGTTCTCGCAGACGAACTCCGTCAACGGGCGGGCGACGGCCCAGCCGTCCAGCTCCAGCGCCGGCCGATCGGGGAATTCGGGCACCGGGCCCAGGCACAGGATGGCCACCGGCTCGGCCCCGGCCGGCATGTCGAGCAGGGCCGCCAACCGGTGCGGCTCGAACAGCGAAACCCAGCCCATGCCAAGCCCTTCCGCGCGCGCCGCCAGCCACAGATTCTGGATCGCGCACGACACCGACGCGAGATCCATCCGCGGCAGCGTCCGCCGGCCGAACACATGCTTTTCCCGGTCGTCGCCCAGCGCCACCACCAGCAGCTCGGCGCACTCGAGGATGCCCTCGACTTTCAACGTGAGAAACTCCTCGCCCCGCTCACCCAGCGCCGCCGCGGTGAGCGGCCGCTCTTCGTCGACCAGCGCGTGGATGCGCCGGCGCAGCGCGTCATCGGTGATGCGGATGAACCGCCACGGCTGCATCAGACCGACGCTGGGTGCCGCATGGGCGGCCTGCAGCAGGCGGGCCAGCACCTCCTCGCCCACCACGCCGCCGGGCACGAAGCGGCGCATGTCCCGCCGTTCCGAAATCACCCGGTAGACGGCCCGCCGCTCCTGCGGGCTGAAGGCCTCGTCGCTCACGGGAGTCATCGTAGGAAATCCGCGTTAGCGTGAACCGTGTCCGCGGCTCGGACCCGGCGAACACCCGAGGAGGGACTGTTCCGTGAAGCCTTTCGACTCACTCGACCAGCTACCCACCGACCGCACGGCCGGCCGGGTGTACGGCGAGCCCTATCAGACACCGGACGGCGCCACCGTGATCCCCGTCGCCAAACCGCTCGGTGTCTTCGTCATCCACAACGGCCGGGCGTCCTGGGAGCCTGCCGTCGACGCGAATCGGATCGCGCTGATCGGCGTGATCACCGGCCTGCTGGCCGCGGTAATCGGCAGCCTGGCGGTGCTGAGGCAGCCGCCCTGGCCGCGGATGACGATCACGGACTATAGGTGACGCCGACCGCGCGGAAGACGTAGTCGGGCGGCATGTCGAAGGCCAGCGACCGCCGCGGCAGGGCGCCGAGGACATCGCCCGGAATGGAGACCTTGTAGTGCAGCGAAAGTTCGCCGCTGAACTTCGGGTCCACCCGGGAGACGTCGACCTTCACCTGCACACCGGTCGCCGATATCTCCACCTGCGCCGAGCCGGTCTGGGGCGCGTCCCAGCGGACGTCGACGGTCGGGCCCGCCAGCCGCGGCAACATCGACAGGGTGGCGAGCACCCGCTCGGAGGTGAACACCAGCGAACCCGTGTAGCTGGCGACGCTGTGCGGCAATCGCACCCCGGGGATGGCGCCGCTGAACCGCCGGGTCACCGCGACGTAGTCGGCCAGGTAGATCAGGCCCTCCGCCTCGACCTGCGCATACACGTCGTCGGGCAGCTTGCCGATGCCTAACAACCTACGGACGAATACGGGCATGACGCCAGTATGGACCCGGACGGCTGATGCGCTGGTCGGGCCGCCCGGGGTCCGCCGCGGCGCGCCTGGTATCGGTGGGCTATGACCCGATGGCGGACTTTGCCGGCCCTGTGCATCGCCCTGGCCGCCGCGGTGAGCTACGCGCTGATGTGGGTGGGTTACTCGCAGGACTGGCACTGGCAACAGCGCATGGACTGGTCGCTGCTGGACGCCGCGCGGGACAGCGCGGTCAAACACCCGTTCTGGGTGCGATTCTGGGCGGACGTCTCCTTCGCGCTGGGGCCGGTGCCGTTGCGCGTGCTGGGCACCGTGGTGGCGGCGGCTGCCCTGATCATGCGCCAGGTGCGGGCGGCGCTGCTGCTGTTGGCCTGTGCGCCGCTGAGCGGACTCGCGACGGTGCTGGCGAAGGCCCTGGCGGACCGGCCGCGACCGCCGACCATGCTGGTGGCCGCGGCCGAGACCTCCTTCCCGTCCGGGCACGCGCTGGAGGTGACGGCCGCGCTGTGCGCCGCGCTGTCCCTGGCTTTGCCGGCGATGAGCCGGGTTGTGCGCGGCGTCGCGGTGGCGGCGGTCGCGGTGAGCGTGCTGGCCGCGGGGATCTCCCGGGTGGCGCTGAACGTGCACTACCCGTCCGACGTGCTGGCCGGCTGGTCGCTGGGCTACCTGTATTTCCTGTTGTGTTTCACGGTGATTCGGCCCGCGGGCGCGCCGGTCTCCCGAAATGCCTGCAACGCCGGTGATTTGATCACGATCCGGTGACCTAACCGGGGCCGAACCTTTACTTGACCTGGCGCTGCGCGGGTTTGACGATTGAGGTCATGCGCCGACTGCTCGCCTCGCTGACCGCTTCGGCGTGCGCACTTTTCGCGTCGCTGGCCCTGGCGCCGCTCGCCGCGGCGGCCGGCGCCCCCTGGTTCGCCAACGCCGTCGGCAACGCGACGCAGGTGGTCTCGGTGATGAGCACCGGCGGATCCAACGCGACGATGGACATCTATCAGCGCACGGCCGCCGGCTGGCAGGCGCTGCGGACCGGCATTCCCACCCACGTCGGTTCGGCGGGCATGGCGCCGCAGGCCAAGAGCGGGGTGCCGGCCACCCCGATGGGGGTCTACACCCTGGACTCCGCGTTCGGCACCGCGCCCAATCCCGGTACGGCGCTGCCGTATACGCAGGTGGGGCCCAATCACTGGTGGAGCGGCGACGACCACAGCCCGACCTTCAACTCCATGCAGGTGTGCCAGAAGGCGCAGTGCCCGTTCAACACCGCCGAGAGCGAGAACCTGCAGATCCCGCAGTACAAGCACGCGGTCGTGATGGGCGTCAACAAGAACAAGACCCCCGGCGGCGGCGCGGCGTTCTTCTTCCACACCACCGACGGGAAGCCCACCGAGGGATGCGTCGCGGTCGACGACGCTCAGCTGGTGTCGATCATGAAATGGCTGCAGCCCGGCGCGGTGATCGCCATCACCAAGTAGCGGGTCAGCTGCCCTCGGTGGCCAGGGCCCGGCCGGGCTTGACCTGAAAGTTCATGCCTTCCAACGACATTGTGGCGTCGTAGGTCCTGTCATAGCCGGTCCCGGCGAGCTTCCAGCCGGCGTCGGTGCGCCGGTAGGTGTCGCGGTAGAACGCCGCACCGATCAGCATGAAGTTGAGATCGGCGACGATCACGCGGTCCTGCAGATACCAACTGCCCGTTGCGGTGTCGCCGGTCACGGTGATGTCCGGATGGGTCACCCGGTGCTCGGTGATGACGTTCGCGGGCAGCGAGGTCCGCATGTACTCCACCAGGTCGTCGCGGTTGGTGAAGTGCAACTCGTTGCCCAGCGACGGCCCGTAGTCGGCCTTGATGTCCTCGGCGAGCGTGTCGGCGAAGTCGTCCCAGTGTTTGGTGTCCAGCGCGCGCAGGTACCGGTACTTGACCTGCTTGATGGCTTCGATGTCGGCGAGATCGTGAGGGGTCATCAGGTCATTGCAGCACACGGGTGACCATGTCGATCAGAGCGCGTCGTTCCAGGCTCCAGTCGATCGCCGTGCCGGTGACCATCTGCACCAGCACCACACCCCGCAGCGTGGCCCAGATGACTTCGGCCACACCGGCATTCGCCGGATCGTCGGTGATCAGCCGGCCCAGCTGGCCGATCGCGGCGTTCATCTCCAGCAGATGCCGCCGCGGCGACTCGCCCGGCCCGCCGCGGGTGGCCCGCAGGATCTCGAACGCCGCCATCGACGTCGGACTGCTATAGCAGCCCCACGCGGTGTCGACGACCACCTCGATCCGCTCGCGCAGGGGCAGCTCACTGACGTCGGCCGACGACAGGCTCTCGATCAGCCGGTCCACCCCGTCGTCGACCACCGCCATCAGCAGGCCGTTGCGATCGCCGAAGTGATACTGGATGACCCCCCAGGTCACGCCCGCGCGTTCGGCCACATGCTTGGCGGTGGCCGCGGCGAACCCTTCCTCGGTGATGCAGCGGACCGTCTCGTCGATGATCCTCGCGCGCGTGTCGTCGCCGCGTTTGCGCGGCGAACTGGTGCGCCGGGTGGGGCTCCCCGAGCCCCAGGGCTTCTGACCTGCAGCGATGGACATCGTTGACTTTATAACATAGTCGAGTCTATTTTTGGGCCGTGAGCCGATCCCGATACGCGCGGTTGACCCGCGAGCAGCTGGCCGTGCTGGTTCCCGAACTGCTCCTGATCGGGCAGCTGATCGACCGCTCCGGCATGGCGTGGTGCATCAGCGCGTTCGGCCGCGACGAGATGGTGCAGATCGCCATCGAGGAGTGGGCGGGCGCCAGCCCCATCTACACCCGGCGCATGCAGGAAGCACTCAACTTCACCGGCGACGACGTGCCGACCATCTTCAAGGGGCTGCAGCTCGACATCGGCGCCCCACCGCAATTCATGGACTTCCGCTACACCGTCCACGACCGCTGGCACGGCGAATTCCAGCTCGACCACTGCGGGGCGCTGCTCGACGTGGAACCGATGGGGGACAAGTACGTCTTCGGGATGTGCCACACCATCGAGGACCCCACCTTCGACGCCACCGCGGTGGCGACCAACCCGCGCGCCCAGGTGCGCCCCATCCACCGGCCGCCGCGGACGCCGAAGGATCGGCACCCGCATTGCGCCTGGACGGTCATCATCGACGAGTCCTATCCCGAGGCCCAGAGCATTCCCGCGCTGGACATCGTGCGCCAAACCAGGGCCGCCACTTGGGAACTCGACGCGATAGACCGCTCGGACGAGGGCAAGGCGGACTACTCCGGCCCGTTGCTGTCCGACTTCGACTTCGTCGGCTTCTCGCACTCGGCGCTGGTCCGGATGGCCGACGAGGTCTGCCTGCAGATGCACCTGCTCTATCTGTCGTTCGCCCTCGCGGTGCGCGCACGCGCCGCCGACGAGGCGCAGGCCGTGTCGGTGTGCACCCAGGGCCTCACCGGCATCGCCGGCGTGGCCGCCGAGCGCATTCACCGCGCGCTGGGGTTGCCGGGCGGTGTCCAAGGGGTGCTGGAGGTGCTCGAGCTGCACCCCTTGCTCAATCCGGCGGGCTATGTCCGCGCGGAAACGGCCGACCGGCTCGTCGTGCACCGCTCGCCGGCCCACGACGACGGCGCCTGGATCGCGCTGTGCTCACCCGAATCCACCCAACCGCTGCAGGCCATCGCCACCGCCGTCGACCCGCGCATCGAGGTCAGGGTCAGCGGCACCGACGCCGACTGGACCGCGGAACTGGTGCAGACCGACACCGCGGCGGCCGAATTGCCCGAGGTGTCGGTAACGAAGGTCAGTGGTGGAGCGACATTCCAATTCGAGCCGAGGCGATCGCTCCCGTTGACCGTGGTGTAGGCACCCGCGCGGATTTGTCAAGGGGCCGGCGGTACCACTTCGGTGACGAGGTGGCATCGACCGGGTACCGATGATGTTGCAAGCCATCGGATTTCGGCGTGTCCACGGCTATGGTTAACGCTGGCCACCGACCCCTATAGACGAAGGTTTTCGCTCTATGTACGACCCACTCGGGTTGTCGATCGGGACCACGAACCTGGTCGCTGCGCGCAACGAAAGTCCGCCGGTCATCCGGCGTTCGGTGCTGACGCTGTATCCGCACTGCGCGCCGAAAGTAGGCTTGCCCGAAGGAAATTCCTATCTAGCCGAGCCCGGCGTGACGATGAGGGGATTCGTAGAGCGCATCGGGGACTCGGTGGCGCTGGTGTCCGCCGACGGGTCCGCGCACGACCCCGAACTGCTCACGGTGGAGGCCCTCGACGCGATGGTGCGTGCCGCCGGCGCGGACGCGTCCTCCTCGGACATCTCCATCGCGGTTCCCGCGTACTGGAAACCGGTGACGGTGCAGGCTTTGCGCGACGGGCTGCGGACCCATCTAGGCTTCGTGCGCAGCGGCATGGCGCCCCGGCTGATCTCGGACGCGATCGCGTCATTGGCCGCCGTGAAGGCCGAGCTCGGTTTGCCCGACGACGGCGTGGTGGGGCTGCTCGACTTTGGTGGCGGTGGCACGTCGGCCACGCTGGTGAATGTCGCTGGCGATTTCGAACTCGTCAGCGCGACAATGCGTTACGCCGCCCTGTCCGGCGACGAGATCGACCAGGAACTGCTACTGCGGGTCTTCGAGGAGCTGGGCCGCGGCAGCGGCATCGACCCGGGCAGCACGGCCGCCGTGGGCCAGCTCGGCGAGGTGCGGGAACAGTGCCGGCTGGCCAAGGAACGGCTCTCGGTCGACGTGGTCACCGAGATCGCCGTCGAACTCGGCGGGCGCAGCTGCAGTTTGACGCTGAGGCGCGACGATCTCGAAGACCTGATGGCTGACCGGCTGACCGGCTTCATCTACGCCTTCGACGACATGCTGGTGCGTTACCGCAAGAGCTGGGCGGACCTCGCGGCCGTGGTAACCGTCGGCGGGGGCGCACACATTCCGCTTGTCGCCGAACGGCTTTCGATCCACGGGCGCACCCCGGTCCTGACACCGTCACAGCCCGCGCTGGCCGCCGCCTGCGGTGCGCTGCTGCTGGCGGCGCGCGGCGAAGAGCTGAGCCTGCGCACGCGGACATCGATGGGCATGCTCGCGGCCGCCAACGCCACCGGCGACGTCGTCGACCTCGGGGCCGGTGACGTGCTGGTGATCGACGACGAGGCGCTGACGGATCGCGAGCTGGCGTGGTCGCAGACGGAGTACCCCGGCGACCTGCGGGTGCGGTTCGGCGGCGAAACCTACGACGAGGACGGTCCGTCCGGCTGGTCGATGCGGCTGAACGTGATCGACCCGCCCCCGGACCGGCCGTGGCGCCGCCTGCGGTTGTCGCAGCTGATCATCGGCATGTCCGCGCTGGTGGCCATGACGGCGATCGGCGGTGTGGCGTACACGCTGACCGGCATCGAAAACCGCCCGGCGCCCCCGGCGCCCAGCGTCGCGCCCAGGCCGGCTCCGGCCAGCCCCCTGGTCCCGCGCACCGTCGCGCCGCCGCCACCGACCGCCGTGCCCGCCCCGCCCAGCGCCGCGCCGGTGCCGAGCCCCGCACCGCCGCCGCCGGAACCGCCGCCATCACCGCCGCCGCCCCCACCGCCGGTGGTGGTCACCACGCAGGCGCCGCCCGTCTACACCCCGCGGCACACCGCGCCGCCGTCCACCCCGCCCCGTCCACCACGCCGCCGACCACGACGGCCGTGACGACGCCCCCGCCGCCGACCACCACGACCGAGACGCCGCCCCCGCCGTCGACCACCACGACCACCACGACGACGGTGCCGATGACCACCGAGTGGATCCACGTCCCGCTGCTGCCCGTGCCGATTCCGATCCAGGTTCCGCAGACACAGGCCCCGCCCGCGCCCCAGGCGCCGCAGTACACGCCGTATCCGCAGTACCCGCAGTACCCTGGCAACGCCCAGAATCCGTTCCTGAGCCCCGGCTACTAGTCCCGCGTCGGTCCTGGTCCGCGCGCTCGAGAAGCGCGTCCGCACCCACGCGGGTAGCGTGGGGTCACCCGGTCGGGCGGGGGGGTCATCCCGCGGTGCCCTCACGCGGGGCCGCGGAGAGATCAGCGGACTGTGGAGGCGTACGTGGACATCGTGCTGGGGGTCTCAATGGCTCCCGAGACGGTCCGGCTGGTGGTCATCGAGGGGCAGGACGCCGACGGCGTCACCGTCGAACAGGACGAGTTCGAGGTCGCCGCCGCCGGCGGCGGCCCGGCGACCGCCGGTGCGGTCGACCAAGTGCTTGCGGCCATCGGCGGCACCCGCGAAGGCGCGCTTGCGGGCGGTTACCACTTGATGTCGACCGGCGTGACCTGGACGGACCCCGCCGGCGTGGGCGCACTGCGGGATGCGATGGCCCGCAACGGCATGGGCAGCGTGATGCTGGTGTCCCCGTTGCTGGCCGCGGCAGCACTCGCCCAGACCGTCGGGTCCGCGCTCGACTACGAGCACATCGCAATGCTGTTCGTGGAACCCGAGACCGCGACGCTGGCCGTCGTCGACGTCACCGACGGTTCGATCGTCGACCTGCACCGCCGGCAGCTGGCCGACGCGCGGCGGGGGCCGGTGGCCGCCGAGTTGGCGGCGATGATCGCCGGGCTCAACGCACGGGGAACGCGCGCCGACGGCGTCTTCCTGGTCGGCTGCGGCACGGACATCGTGGCCGTCAAACCCGCGCTCGAGGAGGCGACCCCGCTGGAGGTGACGGCGCCGGAGGAACCGGAGATGGCGCTGGCCCGCGGG
>NZ_LZJM01000336.1:0-22789 GCF_001667665.1 Mycobacterium sp. E342 | reverse complement strand
TTCAACAGCGCGCGCCACTTCGCCGAGCGCACCATCCCGGCGGTCGCCGATGGGCTGCGCCGCGCGGGCCGGACCTGGAACGGATTCCAGATCATCGCCCAGGCGATGGTCGCCGTCGGCCGCGACGAGGCCGACCTCACGGCCGCGATCGACGGTGTGGCGGCGCTGATTTCGTTCTACGGCTCCACCCCGGCCTACCTGCCCGTGCTGGAGGCCGAGGGATGGGCCGACATCCACCCCGAGCTGAACGCCCTGTCCAAGCAGGTCCGGCCCGCGCGGCGCAGCCCATCGGCGACCGCCGGGATGGTGCGCTCGGCGAAGTGGCGCGCGCTGTTGAACGGCATCACCAGCAGCCCGTCGGCCACCTCGGCGGCGGTGCGCGTCATCACCGGGCCCAACGCGCCCAGCAGCACCGGCGGCGGCCCGAACGGGTTGGGTCCGGGATTGAAGTTGGGCGCCATGATGGTGTGGGTGAAGAACTCGCCGCGAAAGTCCAGGCGGCCCTGCCCTTCCCACGCCGCGAAGATGGCCTTGATCGCGCGCACGGTTTCGGCCATCAGCGCCGCCGGCTTTCCCCACCTGCTGCCGTAACGCTTTTCGATGTGGGCCTTCACCTGCGAACCGAGCCCGAGCCGGAACCGGCCACCGCTGTACAGCTGCAGGTCGTAGGCGGCGTGGGCCAGATGCAGCGGGCTGCGCGGCGGGGCGATCGCCACGTTGGTCATCAGATCGAGGCCGGTCGCGCCGGCGGCGATGAGCAGGGGGAAGAAGACGTCGTGCGGGCCCTCGAAGGTGAACAGGCCGTCGGCGCCCGTCGCGGCGATCTCCGCGGCGCTGGCCGCGGCATCCACCGGTGAACCGTTGACCTGCAGCTGCACCTTCATGTAATCCCCTGTCGGACAGTGCTGTTCGGAGCTATTCGGAGAGTTGGAACTCCACCACCTCGGCGACCGCGGCCACGGCCTCGCGGACCGCGACCAGGCGCTCGGCGGCCGACGGCGCCGCCAGCACCGAGTACCGGTCCGCGGTGCCGATCGGGAGGCGAGACGCCAACTCCCACAACCGTTGGCCGGGGTCGCCGCCGGTGTACTCGCCCAGCAGCGCCTCGCGGTCCGGCAGGCTCACCCCGCGGGCGTCGGCGATCCGCTCGAACAGGGCGAGCACCCGGTCCTCAACCTCGAGCAGCTGGGCGGGGCTGACCGGTTCGCCCGGCTCGTCGGGCCACAGCGTCACGGTCGCCCGGGGGTAGGGATCGTCGGGCAACCATTCGGAGACCTTGATCCGCTCCCCGGTCCGGCACTGCAACGAGTACCGGCCCGCGCCGTGCTCGACGCATTCGGTGATTCTGGACAACACCCCGACGTCGCAACGCGATTCACCGCCGCCGACCTCGCGGCCCCGGGCGATCAGCACGACGCCGAACGGGTCCCCGGTGTCCAGGCAGTGCCGCACCAGCGCGCCGTAGCGCGGCTCGAAGATCCGCAACGGCAGGTCCTGGTCGGGCAGCAGCGCCGACTCCAGCGGGAACATCGCCAACTCGAGGGGTTCGAACATCAGATTTCCAACTCGGTCACCAGCGCGTCGACGACGGCCCGCAGGTCGCCGTCGTGTTCCTCGGCGACCCGGCGCTGCCGCTGATAGGAGGCGCCGCGCCTGGGGATCTCGGCGACGGCGGCCAGCTCGTCGGCGCAATCCAGCGACTTGGCGACGGGCTCCAGCCGGTTCAGCACGTCGTCGAGATCCTCGGTGACCAGCCGCTCGTTGCTGTCGGCGTCCTGGATGATGATCGCGTCCAGGCCGTAGCGGGCGGCGCGCCACTTGTTCTCCTGGTTGTGCCACGGCGGCATGGTCGGCAACGTCTCGTCGGCTTCCAGCCTGCGGTCCAGGTCGACCACCAGGCAATGCGTCAACGCGACCAGCGCGCCCAGCTCGCGCAGGTTGGACACGCCGTCGCACACCCGCACCTCGATGGTGCCCAGGTGCGGCGAAGGCCTGATGTCCCAACGGACTTCGTCGACGTGATCGATGATGCCGGTCTTCTTCTGGTCGTAGACGAACCCCTCGAACTCCGCCCAGGTCTGGAACTGGAAGGGCAGGCCGGCGGTGGGCAACTGCTGGAACATCATCGCGCGGTTGCTGGCATAGCCGGTGTCCACGCCGGTCCACCACGGCGAGGACGCCGACAGCGCCAACAGGTGCGGGTAGTACTTCAGCAGCGACGTCATGATCGGCATCACCTTGTGCGCCGAGGAGATTCCGACGTGCACGTGCACGCCCCAGATCAGCATCTGCCGCCCCCACCACTGGGTGCGCTTGATCAATTCGGCGTAGCGGGGCGCGTCGGTGAGCTTCTGGGTCGACCACTGCGCGAACGGGTGCGCGCCGGCGCAGAAGAGCTCCATGCCCCGGTCCCGGACGATCCGGTGCGCGGGCCCCAGGGTTTGACGCAGGTCGTCCATCGCCTCCCCGGTGGAATTGCACACCCCGCTGACCACTTCGACCGTGTTGCGCAGCAACTCCTTGTGCACGCGCGGGTTTTCGCCGATCTCGGCGATCACGGCCGTGGCTTCGTTGCTCAGGTCACGGGTCTGCGCGTCGACGAGCGCGAACTCCCACTCCACGCCGAGGGTCGGCCGCGGTGAACGGGCAAAATCGATGCGCGCGTTATGCCTGTTAGCCGGCACCGATCACACCGCACGCGACCCGCTTGCCGGCGTCACCGGTACTCATCGTCGTCTGGTCGGGACCCGGGGTGCCGTTGGTCTGGTTGTACCGCTCCGGCGGGATGTTGGCGAAGTTGTCGGCGCCGGCATGAATGATGATCGCGGTCTTCTCGCCGGTGAGCAGGTCGTCCATGGCGAACGCGTCCGTGGTGGTCATCAACACCCCGGACCCGTCCTTGCGCACCTGCAGCGAGGTCAGGTCGCCGCTGGCGGGCTCGGCGGTGTGGCCGGGCGTCTGGAAGTGCCCTCCGGCGGACAGGAAATCGCCGGGCGCGCCGCCGGTGGGGGCGACGGAGTTGGGCTCACACTTGCCGGTCTTGTGGATGTGCACCCCGTGGAAGCCCGGGGTCAGCACCCCGTTGCCCGTCGTCTCGATGGTGACGGTGGCGTAGCCGTTGTTGAACTGGAATGTCGCGGTCGCGACCTCGGTGCCGCCGGGCGCCTTGAGGTGGGTGGTGATGTTCTTGCCCGCCGGGGCGGCGACGGGCCCGCCCTCCGGTACCGGGGTTCCGGTCGGTGCCGGCGATCCGGTCCAGACGGCCGGCGTGGTGCCCGGTGAGGTCGAGGCGTGCTGAGGCGACGAGCACGCCCCCAGCAGCGCGGCGCACGTGGCTGCGGAGAGCGCGGAAACGGTGACTGCGGCAGTGCGGTGACCAGCAAACGGAGGCATAGCGGAAGCCTAGCCGCTCAAGCCTCAGCCCGTAACGAGGACGATGACGCCGGGCGGTTGGCCGGCCAGCGCGGGGATGCGCGGTTCGACCGGCGCCCCCAGGCTTTTGCCGACCGCGTCGGCGGTCGCGTGCTCGTCGTCGGCGTCGGTGTAATACACCGTGGTGGCCGACACGTCGGGCACGGTCAGGTTGTCGACCTTGGTGACGTTGAAACCGGCGGTGGTGAGCTGGTCCTTGGTGCGGGCGCCGACGCCCTCTTTCGTCGAGATGTTGTAGACCTGCACCTCGGCGTGGTTCCCCGCGGGCTTAGCGCTCGTCGACGTGGGCGACGCGCTGGTGCTGGTGGACGTGGAGGCCGCCGACGCCGAGTCGTCCTCGGAGCTGCCGGACGAGCCCAGCGCCTGCCAGCCGAGCAACAGGAAAATGACCCCCAGGAACAACAGCACCATCACCATCGCCCGCAGGGGAAGCCCGGTGGAGTCGGGGACTCGCTCTTTCATCGAGCCCACTGTAGCGAGTCAGGTCACCTCGAAGCCCAGGCGCCGCGCCGCCCGCGCCTTCTGGCGGCTGGCCCGCAGCCGCCGCAACCGCTTCACCAGCATCGGGTCGGCGGCCAGCGCCTCGGGGCGGTCGACGAGTGCGTTGAGCACCTGGTAGTAGCGCGTCGCCGACATCGAGAACAACTCTTTGATGGCTTCTTCTTTTACGCCCGCAAATTTCCACCACTGACGTTCGAAGGCGAGGATGTCGTGTTCGCGGCGGGTGAGCCCATCTGCGATCTCGGCATCGTCCCCCGATCGATTTGCCCGCGCCATGGCGCTGTCCATATAGCTTCCCCTGGACCCTTCCGGCGAATTCTCAGCTGCTCTAATGACTTGACTTACCTAAGGGCGTGTTTCGGCGAATATTGAACCACGGCCCAAACCCTCAAGCCGTCATCCAGACCCGCGAGTCGGCCGATTGGCTCAGATTGCCCGCACCGGCGATCGCCGGCCCGGACGCGCACGCGCGTGCGGTAGCTTAGCCGACCATGGCAGTCGTACCGATCCGGATCGTCGGCGATCCGGTCTTGCACACCCCGACGCAGCCGGTGGCCGTCGGCGCCGACGGTTCGCTGCCGGCGGACCTGCGCGAGCTCATCGCCGACATGTACGACACCATGGACGCCGCGCACGGAGTCGGCCTGGCCGCCAACCAGATCGGGGTCGGCCTGCGGGTCTTCGTCTACGACTGCGCCGACGACCGCGGCAGGACCGACCGCCGCCGCGGCGTGGTGATCAACCCGGTGCTGGAGACCTCCGAGGTGCCCGAGACCATGCCCGATCCCGACACCGACGACGAGGGTTGCCTCTCGGTCCCGGGCGAGTCCTTCCCCACCGGCCGCGCCACCTGGGCGCGGGTCAGGGGTCTGGACGCCGACGGCCGGCCGGTCGAACTCGAGGGCACCGGCCTGTTCGCGCGCATGCTGCAACACGAGACCGGCCACCTGGACGGGTTTTTGTACCTGGACCGTCTCGTCGGCCGCCACGCGCGCAGCGCCAAGCGCGCCGTCAAGGCGCACGGGTGGGGCGTTCCCGGCCTGTCCTGGCTGCCCGGTGAAGGGCCGGACCCCTTCGGTCACTGATGTTCTCGTGGCCGGAACCGGGCACCCGGGTGACGCTTCGCTACCGGCGCCCGGAAGGCTCGGTCCCCCCGCTGACCGATGCGGTCGGGCACCTGCTGGCGGTCGAGCCGTCGGTGCGGGTGCGGACCAAGAGCGGCGCGGTCGTGGAGGTGGCGGCCGGCGACGTCGTGGCGCTGCGGGTGCTGACCGACGCGCCGGTCCGCACGTCCGAGATCCGGGCGCTCGAGCGTGCCGCCGCCGCCGGGTCGCCCGGCGCGGAACGGACCTGGCTCGACGGTTGGCTGCTGCGCGCCGGAGGTGGCGTCGATTACGCTGTGCCGCTTGATGTTTCGGCACACACCCGTACCATCGCGACGATCGCGGACTGGTACGAGCGGCGCGGCCTGGCGCCGCGACTGTGCGTTCCGGACCGTTTGTTGCCGACGCCGCCGGGGCTGAACGCCGAACACACGGAACGCGTTTGGGTGCGCGACCTGCCGGCCTCGGCGCCGCCCGAACCCGACCCGGACGGCACGCGCTGGGTGGGCCTGTCGGTGACGGGCGCCGCCGACGACCCGGCCACCGCGGCCGCGTGCGAAGCGCAATTGGCCCGGGCGGCCGCGCGCGGCGCGACTCGCGGGTACCTGGTCCTGCCCGGCACCGACGCGGGCATGATGGCGCTCGCCGAGGCGCTGGGCTTCCGCGCACACCATCGCCGCCGCTATTTTCCGGCCCGCTCGCCGGCCTGGGATACGGTCTAGCGATGATCGATGGCGGCGACCCGCAGCGCCCGGCTTCGCCGCGCTCGCGATCGCCGCTGATTGATGGCGGCGACCCGCAGCGCCCGGCTTCGCCGCGCTCGCGATCGCCGCTGCGGCTGGCCACCTGGAACGTGAACTCGATTCGCAGCCGCCTGCCCCGTGTCGTCGACTGGCTGGCCCGCGCCGACGTCGACGTGCTGGCCATGCAGGAGACCAAGTGTTCCGACAGCCAATTCCCCACCCTGCCGTTCTTCGAACTCGGGTACGAGGTGGCGCACGTCGGCTTCAACCAATGGAACGGCGTGGCGATCGCCTCCCGCGTGGGCCTCGACGACGTGCGGATCGGCTTCGACGGCCAGCCCAGCTGGAGCAGCAAGCCGGAGGTGGCCGCGACGGCCGAGGCCCGCGCGCTCGGCGCCACCTGCGACGGGGTGCGGGTCTGGAGCCTTTACGTGCCCAACGGCCGCGCCGTGGGCGACCCGCATTACTTCTACAAGTTGGAATGGCTTGCCGCGCTGCGTGATACGGCGGCGGGATGGTTGCGCGACGATCCCACCGCCCAGATCGCGCTGGCCGGCGACTGGAACATCGCCCCGACGGACGATGACGTGTGGAGCACCGAATTCTATGCCGGCGCCACCCACGTCTCCGAGCCGGAGCGCCGCGCGTTCGGCGCCATCGTCGACGCCCAATTCACCGACGTGGTACGGCCTTTCGCGCCCGGCCCGGGCGTGTACACCTACTGGGACTACACCCAGCTGCGATTCCCGAAGCGACAGGGCATGCGCATCGACTTCATCCTCGCGTCCCCGCAATTGGCCGAACGCGTCACGGACGCCCAGATCGTCCGCGACGAGCGCAAGGGCAAGGCCGCCAGCGATCACGCACCGGTGCTGATCGATATAAGGCGGGCCTAATTGGCTTTCACCGAGATCGCACCGCAACCACGATCAGGTTAAGCTCAAGCAAATTAAATGCGGCCACTCGTTGTCTGCGGGTTTCCAAAGTGGCAGGCTTTGTTTTGTTAGAAGCGGATACAATGTTTTTTTGCTGTTAACGATGCGTTCAAGCGGGTACGCCCGCGGGTGACGCGGGTTTCGCGGCAAGGGCAGAAAGCCAGGGAGTCAGCATGAGTGTCATCGGCGGAGCGGTCCGGGGCGTGGGTCAGGCGGTGAGTCGCGTGGCGACCACGACGACCGCGGCGGCCGGCGCGGTGGGTGGCGCGGCGGTCAACGGGGTCATCGGAGGCGTCGCCGGCGCCGCCGAGGGCATCAAGAAGGGCATGAGCAGCGGCAGCCACTCGGCGCCCGCGGCCGCGGTGGCGTTCGGCGCCCTGGGCGTCGCGGGGCTGGTGGAGTGGCCCGTGCTGCTGGCGGTCGGCGGCAGCGCCCTGCTGTTGCAGCGGTTGAGCCGCAAGCAGGAACCGGCGAAATCGACGAAGGCCAGCCTCAAGGCGGTGCCGGTGGAACCGCCGGCACAGAAACCGGCGCCGCAAAAAGCGGCCAGCAAGTCGACCGCCAAGAAGGCGGCCGGGCGCCGCGCCGGCAGCGCCGAGTTGCGTAGCACCAACTAAACCGGACTGTTCGACGACGCTTTGACCTTTGCGACCGCAATACGACAATCTATGCCGTTGCGCGCCGTCGCGACCGGCATCCAGGCGACCACCTCACTGGTCGAGTCCGGCATCACCATCGCCGCAATCCCGCTGCGCGAAGGCGCGCGGGCGATCACGGGCGAACTGCCCGGGGGCACACCGGCAACACTGAGCCGACGATGTTGGCGCGGCCGCGACCGCGCCTGGATCGAGGTGCGCGGGCTCGACGGCGCCCCGAAAGGCGATTCGGCCGACGAACTCGGGCGCACGGTCCTGGATGCGGTGCTCGCCCAACCCGGGGTGGCGTCGGCCGCCCTGAACTACCCGCTGTCGCGGGTGGTGATCACCGTCGGCGACGCGGACACCTCGCTGCGCGACCTGTGCCGTGCCGTCGACGGCGCCGAGAGGCGTTGCGCGCCAAGGCCGACCGCCAAGCCGTCGGCGCCCCCGACGAGCCTGCCGGGCGACGGCGTGGTGCTGGCCACCCGCGCCGCGACCGCGGCTGCCAGCGCGGCCGGGCTGGGCATCGCGCTCACCGGCCGGGCGCTGCGCTGGCCGCGCATGCCCATCGGCGTGCTGGCCGGCGTGGTGGCCCTCGACTACCAGCCGTGGCTGCGCCGCCTGCTCGAGGACCGCATCGGCCGGCCCGCGACCGACACCGTGCTGGCGCTGGCGGTGACGGCCGCGGAAACCGTCACCCTGTCCCCCGCGTCGTTGTCGGTCGGCCTGCTGATGCAGTCGCTCAAAGCGGCCGAATGCCGCGCGGAGGCGCGCGTCTGGGTCCGCCACGAGCCGCAGCTGGCCGCCCACGCCGATCACCCACACACCGACCCGTCGGCGGGGTCGAAACCGCCGCGCGGCCGGCCCGCCGACCACTACGGAAATCGATTCGCGCTCGTCCAGGCGGTCAGCGCCGGGATCGTCGGCGCCACCACCCGCAACCTGCACCAGGCGGCCCTGGCCGTGCTGGTGACCACGCCGGTGGCCAACCGCACCACGCCGGAGGCCTTCGCCGCCGCGCTCGGGCAGGGGCTGGCCGACCGGCACGCGGTGCTGTCGTTGCGCCCGGAGGCGCTGCGCCGCCTGGACCGGGTGGACGCGATCGTCATCGACCCGCGGGTGTTGTGCACCCGCACCCTGCGGGTGCAGATCATCCGCGGCGCGAAGGAAGCCGAGCTGCCCGCGGCGTGGTCGCGCGCCCAGCTGATGCTGGAAAACCAGCGCTTACGCCCCGGCTGGCACCCGGTGCCGGGAATATCGGCCAGCAAGCCAAATGGCGAAGTGGAGGCGCTCTTCTGCTTCACGCATGACCCGCTGGCGTCGGCCGTCGTCGCCGAGGCCCACCGGACGAAGGCCGAGCTGGTCTCCGTCGAGGACGATTCACTGGGCGAACTACGCCCCGCGTTCGACGACATCAAGCCGCTGGAGCGGGGGTCCGTCGACGACGAGCTGGCCCGCGCCGTCGCCGATCTTCAGGCGGCGGGCCGCACGGTCGCCGTCCTGTCATCGGCTGGGGCGCAAGCGGTTTGGTCGGCCGACGTGGCGCTGGGCATGCTGCCCGAGGCCGGGGACGGCCCGCCGCCGTGGTACGCAGACCTGCTGCTGCCCGACCTGGCGGCGGCCTGGCGGGTGCTGCACGCGCTGCCGGCGGCGCGGGCTGCCGCCCAACGCGGCGTCGGGATCTCCGCCGGCGCAACGGCGATGGGCTCGCTGCTGATGATCCCCGGCGTCCGCGGCATCGGGCGCGGTCCGGTGACCAGTGGCGCGGCGGCCGGTGCGTTGTCGGGATATCTGTTGGCGCGCGGCATCATCCGGGCGGACGCCCCCCGGCCGGCTCCCGTCCAGGAGTGGCACGCGATGGCGGTCGAGCATGTCCGCCGGGCGTTGCCGCCGCCCGACTCCCAGCCGGCCGGCGATCCCCGGCAGCTCGCGCTGGCCACCCTGGGGGCGGCGCAGCCCCAAACCCGCACGCACGCCGTGCTGCAGTTCCTGGGCGCCGTGCGCGCCGAGTTGACCGACCCGCTGACTCCCGTGCTCGCGCTCGGCTCGGCGGCCAGCGCGGTGCTCGGCTCGCCGGTCGACGCCGTCCTGGTGTTCTCGGTGCTCACCGGGAACTCCATGCTCGCCGCCAGCCAGCGGCTGCGGGCCGAAAACCGACTGAATCTTCTACTCGCACAACAGATCCCACCGGCGCGCAAGGTCCTCTCCGACGGGGAAGGCGAGCGGGCCTACGCCGACGTCATCGCGGCGCAGCTGCAGCCCGGCGACGTCATCGAGGTGCGCACCCACGAGGTGGTGCCCGCCGACGCCCGCATCATCGAGGAGGTCGACGTCGAGGTCGACGAGTCGACGCTGACCGGTGAGTCGCTGTCGGTGGAGAAGCAGGTCGAGCCGACGCCCGGCGCCGCGCTCGCCGAACGCCGCTGCATGCTGTACGCCGGGACGACCATGGTGGCGGGCACCGCCGTGGCGGTGGTGACCGCGGTCGGGGCCGACACCCAGGAACGCCGCGCCGCCGAGCTGGTCTCCGGTGACCTCTCCTCGGACGTCGGCCTGCAGCACCAGCTCAGCCAGCTCACCAACCGCGCCTTTCCGGTCAGCATGACCGGCGGCGCGCTGGTCGGCGCGCTGGGGCTGCTGCGGGGATCGGTGCTGCGCCAGGCCGTCGCGAGCGGGATCGCCATCGCCGTCGCGGCGGTGCCCGAAGGCATGCCGTTGGTGGCGACCCTGGCGCAGGCGGCGTCGGCGCGGCGGCTGACCAAGTTCGGCGCGTTGGTCCGCGTGCCGCGTTCGGTGGAGGCGCTCGGCCGCATCGACGTGGTCTGCTTCGACAAGACCGGAACGCTCAGCCAGAACCGGTTGCGGGTCACCGAAGTCGTTGCGGCGCCGGGCACTTCGCGCGAGGAGGTGCTGCGCTGCGCGGCGCACGCCGCGCCGCCGTCCAACGGCGGCCCGCACGTGCACGCCACCGACGTCGCCATCGTCGAGGCCGCTTCAGCGGTGAACGGCCACAACTCGGCCGCGCCCGTCGCGCACCTGCCGTTCCGCTCCGGCCGGTCGTTCTCCGCCTCCGTGACGGACACCGAGCTGGCCGTCAAGGGCGCGCCCGAGGTGGTGCTGGCGGCCTGCGACGGCGTCAGCCCCGAAATCGAGGAGACGGTCTCGAGGATGGCCGGCGGCGGCCTGCGCGTGATCGCGGTGGCGCGCCGGCAGCTGAGCCCCGCCCAGGCGCGGGCCATCCGGCACGAGCCCGACGACATCGCCGACTTCACCCGCGACGGTCTGACGCTCACCGGGTTCCTCGGTTTGTCCGACACCCCCCGCGCCGAGGCGGCCGGGCTGCTGGCGGATCTGCGCCGGCTTTCGGTGGGCGTCAAGCTGATCACCGGCGACCATCCCATCACCGCGAAGGCCATCGCCGAGGAACTCGGGATGAGCGTGACCGCCGGACAGGTGATCAGCGGCGCGGAATGGGACGCGTTGTCGCGCAAGGATCAAGAGCGCGTCGTGACCGAGCGGGTGATTTTCGCCCGGATGACGCCGGAGAACAAGGTCCAGGTCGTTCAGACGCTCGAGAGCGCGGGCGTTCGCACCGCGATGGTCGGCGACGGGGCGAACGACGCGGCGGCCATCCGGGCCGCCACGGTCGGCATCGGCGTCGTCGCCGGCGGCAGCGACCCGGCGCACATGGCGGCCGACGTGGTCCTGGTCGACGCCCGCATCGAGGGCCTGCGCAACGCGATCGAAGAGGGCCGCCAACTCTGGCAGCGGGTGCAGGCGGCCGTGTCGGTGCTGCTGGGCGGCAACGCCGGCGAGGTGTTGTTCGCGATCGTCGGCAGCGCGATCACCGGGACCTCGCCGCTGAACACGCGGCAGCTGCTGCTGGTGAACATGATGACCGACGCACTGCCGGCGGCGGCCCTGGCGGTGAGCAAGCCCAGCGGCCCGGTCGATCCGGGCATCCGGGGGCCGGACCAGCCCGCGCTATGGCGAGCGGTCGCGATCCGCGGCGTCACGACGGCCGCCGCGACGACGGCGGCGTGGGCGATGGGGAGCGTCACCGGTCGCCCGCAGCGCGCGTCCACCGTCGCGCTGGTCGCCCTGGTGGGCGCGGAGCTGGGTCAGACGCTGCTGGATTCGCATGCCCCGTTGGTCGTCTTGACCGCGGCGGGCTCGCTGGCGGCGATGGGAACGTTGATCAGCATCCCGGTGGTCAGCCAACTGCTGGGATGCACACCGCTGGGTCCAGTCGGCTGGGCGCAGGGGCTGGGATCCGCCGCTGCGGCGACCGTCGCGATCGGGATTGCGAATCGTGCGCTGACGGGTCCGGACAAATCTGGCGCCGCCCCCGTTGAGGTGGGTGAACCTCGACGACCCCGACCCGCCACAGCAGCGCATAGAGTTCCAGTAACGGCACCTTCAGCACCAGAGCAATAGAGGAAACCAGCGGATCGCCCCCGGTGTCGGTCATCGTCGACATAGGTCCGACGGTGGCCGGAGTACCCGGCGAGTCGGCAAACCCTTCGTTACTGAAAGGCAAATGATGGCGGAAAAGAAGTCGCGCAGGGGGACATCGCAACGCGAGGCCGTGCAGAAGATCCGCGAGGGCGAAACCTTCCACGTGAACCTTCCGGTGCTCGGTCAGATGGAGATTCCCCGGCCCGAACAGCTGGCCTACTTCGGGGGCCTGGCCGCCCTGGCGGCGCTCGAACTCATCGACTGGCCGGTGGCCGTCGTCATCGCCGCCGGGCACCTGCTGGCCAGCAATCACCACAACAAGCTCTTGGAGGAGCTGGGCGAGGCCATGGAAGAGGCCTAGCAAAAGCCAGGCCGGGCGCTACGCCGTCCCGAGGGCCCGGTCGAACCGCATCGTGACCCGGGTGCCCCCGGGCGTGCGAAGGGTGTCGACGTGGTCGGCCAGCCCGCCGATCAGGGAAAGGCCCCGGCCGCGGCGCCGGCTGCGCAGGCTGGCCGAGGAATCCCCCACCCACCGGCCGGTGTCGCTGACCGTGACCGCGACCGTCCGCTGGTGCAGGAAGGCCTCCACGGAGACGGTCCGGCGGGGCTCGCCGTCGCTGCCGTGCTCGATCGCGTTGGTGACGGCTTCGCCGGTCGCCAGCAGGATGTCCAGTTCGCGCTTCGGGGCGACACCGATCCGGGACAGCCAGGCGCGTAGTCGATCCCGCACGACGGGAATCTGACCCGGCGCGGCCGTCACCACGGTGGCGAAGCTGCGCGGGGCTTCATGGCTCGGGCGCAGCGCCAGCACGACGACGTCGTCGCGATAGCCGGCGGGCGGCGCCATCCGGGACAGCAGTTCGGCGCAGACGGCCTCGACCGGCAGGTCGGCGCAATCGGCGGCCGCGGCCTCGAGCCGGGCCAGGCCGTCGTCGAGCGTCTCGCCGGCGCGCTCGATGAGTCCATCGGTGTAGAGCAGGATCAGGCTTCCCGGCGGCATGTTCGCCGTCGCGGTGGCATCGGACGGATAGCTTCGCGCGTCGTGTTCCTTGATGGCGACCGGCAGCCGCCGGCCGGCCGTCAGAAACACCGCCTGGTGGTCGGGCAGGACCAGCAGCGGGTAGGGATGGCCGGCGCAGCTGTAGTTGACGGTGGCGCAGCCGGTGTCCGGCTCGGTCTCTATCAGCGCATAGGCCACGGTCGCGCAGCGCGCCCCCGCGACGCTGGCCCCGTACCGGTCCAGCGCGCCCAGCACCGCGCCCGGTTGGCCCGCGGTCAGGGCCGAGGCCGCCACCGCGGCGCGCAGCCGGCTCATCACGATGGCCGCGGGCAGGCCGTGGCCGACGACGTCGCCCACCGATATCCCGAGTCGGCTGCCGCGGTCCAGCGCGGTGACCGAATACCAGTCGCCACCGACCCGCATCGCCTCGCCGGCCGGCTGGTACACGGCGGCCACCACGGCGGCCGTCGAGGCCCGGTCCAGATCCAGCAGGTGCTCTTGGAAGTCGACGGCGATGCGGTGTTCGCGCGCCATGACGCGGACCCGGTCCAGGGCCGACGACGTCAGTTCGGCCACGCGACCGAACGCGTCGAGTTCGGCGGCGTCGAACTGGCGGGGCGCGGGCCACAGCAGGGCCAGCACCCCGACGACGCGGCCCGAGTGGTCCCGCAAGGGCTGGGCGACGCAGGCGCGAACGCTGTCGGCGCTGTCCTGCACCGCGTGCTCGTAGCGCGGGGGCAGGTCGAACGTGTCGGTGATGACCATCGGCTCGCCGGTGCGCACGACGTCGGCGCCCACCACCGGGGAGTCGAGCGCGGTCACGTGGTACCGGTCGCGCAGTTCTCCGGGCAGGTGGCCGGCGTATTCGAACCGGATGTGGCGATCGCCGTCGAGGACGCCGATCGTGACGGTGGCGGCGTCCGCCGAGCCGAACGGGGATTCCAGCAGGGCGTCCATGATGCCGGCGACCGAGTCGGTGGCCTGCAGCGCCGAGTCGAGGTGCACCAGGTCCGAGGCCGCGGCGCGACGCTGGCGATCGCGTTCGCGGGCCACCGCGGACAGCCGCGACTTCAACCGGTCGACCAGCTCCCGGGAGCGGAACGGCTTGGGCAGGTAGTCGTCGGCCCCGCCGGCGTAGCCCTCGTCGACCGCCTCGGCCCCAGCCCGCGCGGACAGCATGAGCACCGTCGTGGCGGCCAGTTCCGGGTCGGCGCGGATGGCCGCCACCAGCCCGAAGCCGTCGATGCCCGGCATCATGACGTCGGTGACGACCGCGTCGGGGCGCAGCTCCCGCGTCGCCGCGAGCGCCGACCTGCCGTCCGCCGTGAGGACCGTCTCCCAATGGGCCGACAGCACCCGGTCGAGATGATCTCGCATGTCGGCGTTGTCGTCGGCGATCAACACCAGCGGCCGCCGCCTGTCGGGTGCGGCCGTCGGGCCCTCGCGGCCCTCGACCGGCGTCAGCCATTGCCGGGCCTCCGCCACGTACGGGTTGGTCTCGTCCAGCAACCCGGCGGGTGACTGGCCGGCCGCCGTACCGATGGATTGCGGCAGCCGGATGGTCACCGTCGTCCCGCGGTCCAATTCGCTGGCGATGCTTACGGTTCCGCCGTGCAGCTCGACGAGCCCGCGCACCAGCGAAAGCCCGATCCCGGTGCCCTCGACGCTGCGGCCGCGGAAGTTGTCGGCCCGGTAGAAGCGGTCGAACAGGTGGCCCAGGTCCTCGGCGGCGATCCCCACCCCGGTGTCGCGCATGGTGACCACGCTATAGCCCGATTCGGCGCGCACCTCGACCGAAATCGAGCCCCGCAGTGTGTATTTCACCGCGTTCGACAGCAGGTTGAGGATGATCGTCTCCCACATGCCCGGGTCGACGTCGGCGAGCACGGGCGCGCAGTCCATGACGAGCTCGAGTCCCGCCCGGTGGCAGAGCTCGGTGAAGGACGACGCGATGTGGGCGGTCAGCGCCCCGACATCGGTACACGCCAGCTTCGCGTTCGCCCGGCCCGCCTCGATCCGGGAGAAGTCGAGCAACGAGTCGACCAGGCGCTGCAGCCGCCGCGCGTTGCGGCCAGCCGTGCCAAGCCGATCCGCCAGCGCGCTGCCCGGTTCCGCGTCGGACAGCGCGTCGTCGAGCGGGCCGAGCAGCAGCGTCAGCGGGGTGCGGAACTCGTGGCTGACGTTGGTCAAAAACGCCGTCTTCGCCGCGTCCAGTTCGGCGAGCGCGTCGGCCCGCTGCCGTTGCTGGTCGTAGGAGACTGCGGAGGCGAACGCCGCGGACAGCTGATCGGCGAGCAGCTGGCAGAAGCCGCGATACATCGCATCGAGGGGCCGCCGCGGACTGAGACCGATCACCAATGCCCCGCCGCCCGCGGCCTCCCCGAGCGGCGATACCAGCGCCTGGCGGGGACACGCCTCGCCGAAAAGCTCGGTGATGCCCGGGATTACGTCCTCGAGCCGGTCGATCACGCGCGCCGCCCGGTCGCGTGGGGTCTCGTCGCCGCCCGTGAGCCGCGCCAGCGAACCGGGCAGCATCGCGGCGATCGCAGGGGTGGCCCCGCGCAGCGTGCTGCCGCCCGACCCGTCCGCCACGTACACGGCGATGAAGGGCAGGTCCAGGGGCTGCGCGCCGCAGACGGCGACGGCGCTATCGACCGCGTCGTCGATGGTGTGTGCGTCCATCACGGCGGTCGCCACGGAGTTGAGCAGGTGCAGGCGCCGCTCGCTCAGCACCCGGTCGGTCGTTTCGATCACCGCGCAGAAGACGGCGGTCACCGCGCCCTCGCCACCGATGATCGGGCTGTAGGTGAAGGTGAAGTACCGCTCCTGCGACCGGCCGCCGGTCATCAGCGGCAACATCAGGTCGTCGGACCAGGTCGCGACGCCGGTGTCGATCACGCTGGTCAGCATCGGCGAGATCTGGGGCCAGATCTCCCACCACACCTGCCGCGCCGGGCAGCCCAGGGCGGCCGGATGCTTGTCCGCCAGGATCTGGGCGTAGGCGTCGTTGTACATCAGAAACAGATCGCGGGGCCCCAGCCAGAGCACGATGGGGAACCGCGAGGTCAAAGCGACGGCCACCGCGACCCGCACCTCGGCCGGCCAGTCCCGCGGCGAGCCCAATGGATGGGCGTCCCAGTCGAATTCGGCGAACCGGCGGCCCATCTCGCCGCCCAAATCGACCGCAGCCGCCAAATCGGCCGGCAGCGCCGGGGTCATTGCCTTCGCTTGTGTTGCAGAGCCTCGGAAAGCGTGGGGTAGATGTCGAAGATGCGATCGAGTTCGGTCACCTCGATCGGGCGGAGCACTTGGTCGTGGTCCGCGACCAGGCGGACCGCCGTTCCGACTTCCTTCCCCGCGTCGTGACACTCGAGCACGGCGTTCAACGCCGCGCTGCCGAAGAAGTCGACCGCCTGCAGGTCGACCACGACCAGCCGGGCCGGGTGGGTCTCGGCGAGCTTGAGCGCGGCGGTCAGGTGAGCGGCTACCTCATCGACGGTACTGGAGTCGACACCGCCAGCAACGCGCACGACCACAGCGTCCTCGAGTGCCTCGTGTTCGACCGCCAACACCTTCGATCCCTTTCGCCGCTCGTCGGGATGTGCGGCATCCGCCGCCCCGAGCGTCTAGGAACACTAACGGTTTGCGGGCTGCCGTACGCACGTATTCCGCTGGTTACCCAGCGGACTCGGCGGATACCCGTTCGTGCACCGTGAGCAGCAGGTGATCGAACTGACTCTGCAGGGCGGCGGTCGAACCGTCCAGGGTTGCCACCTCGGCGAGCAGTTGCCTGGCCAGCGCCCGCAGCTTGACGTTGGTCTCCTGCGACCGCCATTGCAGCACCCGAAACGCCTGCTCGGCGCTGACCCGGTAGACGTACATCAGCACGCCCTTGGCCTGTTCGATGGCCGCGCGGCTTTCGAACAGGTCCGGGAGCGCCTCGTCGAGCACCTCCTGCCGGGCCTCGTCGAAGGTGTCGGCGAGGTCGATGTAATACCCCGCGGTGCCCACCACCGCGCCCGACTCGTCGTGCATGCGGTCGGCGACGACGATCGCGTCGTGCACCTTGCCGGCCGTGTCGATGAACCGGTGCCGGCTGGAGAACGACTCCGCCGACTGCAGGGCGTAGTCGAGCACCTCCTGAACGTGCGCGCGGTCGTCGGGGTGCTTGTGCGACAGCAACAACTTCGTCGTCGGCTCCACGGTGCCCGGTTCGTAGCCGTGCATCCTGGCCACCTCGTCGGACCACTCCCAGCGCTCACCGATGAACCAGAAGCGGAAGGTCCCCACGTTGAGATACCGGGCGACCGCCTCGACCGGGCTCGGCTGTTGGCCTTCGGGCCCGGCCGGCGTCGCCCCTTGCTCCTGCACGTTTGCATCCTCGCACTCGGGGGATACCACCGGCTACCGCCCTGGCCAAAAGGCCCGTCCACATGCCAGGCGGTCCGGGGTGGGGGTAACGTCGCGTGCGGACCATCCACAACGCGGGAGCGCACTCCAATGCGCTGAGAGGACGGCTCGGGGCCGTCGACCGTACGAACCTGACCGGGTAATGCCGGCGTAGGGAGATGAAGAAATGACCTTGGAAAAAACCGTCGTCCTTTCCCAAACCGTCGAGGCTTCCGTCACCACGGGACCCATCGCGGGCAGCAGCAAGGCCTATCGCGAGGTGGAGGCGCCCGGCGCCGGTGCCCGCCTGAGGGTTCCGTTCCGGCGCGTGCACCTGTCCACCGGGGACCACTTCGACCTGTACGACACCTCCGGCCCCTACACCGACGCGGACGCGGTCATCGACCTGACGGCCGGGCTGCCGCCGCGGCCCGGCGTGGTCCGCGACCGCGGCACCCAGCTGCAGCGGGCCCGGGCCGGCGAGATCACCGCCGAGATGGCGTACATCGCCGCCCGTGAGGACATGCCCGCCGAGCTGGTGCGCGACGAGGTCGCCCGCGGGCGCGCGGTGATCCCGGCCAACCACAACCACCCTGAGAGCGAGCCGATGATCATCGGCAAGGCCTTCGCGGTGAAGGTGAACGCCAACATCGGCAACTCGGCGGTGACGTCGTCGATCGCCGAGGAGGTCGACAAGATGGTGTGGGCCACCCGCTGGGGCGCCGACACCATCATGGACCTGTCCACCGGCAAGAACATCCACGAGACGCGCGAGTGGATCCTGCGCAACTCCCCGGTGCCCGTCGGCACGGTGCCCATCTACCAGGCGCTGGAAAAGGTCAAGGGGGACCCGACGGAACTGACGTGGGAGATCTACCGCGACACCGTGATCGAGCAGTGCGAGCAGGGCGTGGACTACATGACCGTGCACGCCGGCGTGCTGCTGCGGTACGTGCCGCTGACCGCCAAGCGGGTGACCGGCATCGTGTCCCGCGGCGGGTCCATCATGGCGGCGTGGTGCCTGGCGCATCACCGGGAGTCGTTCCTCTACACCAACTTCGAGGAGCTGTGCGACATCTTCGCCCGCTACGACGTCACCTTCTCGCTCGGTGACGGCCTGCGGCCGGGCTCGATCGCCGACGCCAACGACGCCGCGCAGTTCGCCGAGCTGCGCACCCTGGGCGAGCTGACCAAGATCGCGAAATCCCGTGGCGCGCAGGTGATGATCGAGGGGCCGGGCCACGTCCCGATTCACAAGATCGTCGAGAACGTGCGGCTCGAAGAGGAGCTCTGCGAGGAGGCGCCGTTCTACACGCTGGGCCCGCTGGCCACCGACATCGCACCGGCCTACGACCACATCACGTCGGCGATCGGCGCGGCGATCATCGCCCAGGCGGGCACGGCGATGCTGTGCTACGTGACGCCCAAGGAGCACCTGGGGCTGCCGGATCGCAAGGACGTCAAGGACGGGGTGATCGCCTACAAGATCGCCGCCCACTCCGCCGACCTGGCCAAGGGGCATCCGCGCGCGCAGGAGCGCGACGACGCGTTGAGCACGGCGCGGTTCGAGTTCCGCTGGAACGACCAGTTCGCGTTGTCGCTGGATCCCGACACCGCACGGGAATTCCACGACGAGACGCTGCCGGCCGAACCCGCCAAGACGGCGCACTTCTGCTCGATGTGCGGGCCCAAGTTCTGCTCCATGCGGATCACCCAGGACGTCCGCGACTACGCCGCCGAGCACGGCCTCGACAGTGAGGAAGCGATCGAAGCCGCCATGCAGGAGAAGTCGCAGGAGTTCGCCGAGCACGGCAACCGGGTGTACCTGCCGATCACCCAGTGAGCCAGCCGCTCCCAGTTCTGCCGCTGCCGGCGCCGGGCACCACGCCGCTGCGGGTGCTGACCATCGCCGGGTCCGATTCGGGCGGCGGCGCCGGCATTCAGGCCGATCTGCGCACCATGGCGCTGCTGGGCGTGCACGCCTGCGTGGCGGTCTCCGCGGTAACCGTGCAGAACACGTTGGGGGTCAAGGGTTTTCATGAGGTGCCCGGCGACGTCGTCGCGGCCCAGATCGAAGCGGTGGTCACCGACATCGGCGTCCAGGCCGCCAAGACCGGGATGCTGGCGTCGTCGGCCATCATCGGCGCCGTCGCGGCCACCTGGCGCCGGCTGGAGTTGACGCTTCCGCTCGTCGTCGACCCGGTGTGCGCATCCATGCACGGCGACGCGCTGCTGGAGGTGGCCGCGTTGGATTCCCTTCGCGACCAACTGTTCCCATTGGCCACGCTGGTGACTCCGAACCTCGACGAGGTGCGGCTGCTGGTGGGCATCGACGTCCTGGACGCGGAGTCGCAGCGGGCGGCCGCCAAGGCGCTGCACGCGCTGGGACCGCGCTGGGTGCTGGTCAAGGGCGGCCACCTCCGGTCGTCCGACCGCAGCTGCGACCTGCTCTATGACGGCACACGGTTCCACGAGTTCGACTCGGAGCGCTTGCCCGGCGGCAATGACCACGGCGGCGGCGACACGCTGGCCACGGCCGTGGCGTGCGCGTTGGCGCACGGGTACTCCGTTCCCGACGCCGTCGGCTTCGGGAAGCGTTGGGTCACCGAATGTTTGCGCGCCTCCTACCCGCTGGGCCACGGCCACGGCCCCGTCTCCCCGCTCTTTCGGTTGTTGTCATGAACCTGGACCAGATCGCCGGCGTGGCGCACGAACCCGACGGCCCGCCCGCCGGAGTGGTGGTGCTGACGCATGGCGCCGGCGGCAACCGGGATTCGCCGTTGCTGCAACAGGTTTGCGACGAATGGGCGCGCCACGGCTGGCTGGCGGTCCGGTACAACCTGCCCTACCGGCGACGCC
This sequence comes from Mycobacterium sp. E342, assembly GCF_001667665.1. Taxonomy (NCBI): domain Bacteria; kingdom Bacillati; phylum Actinomycetota; class Actinomycetes; order Mycobacteriales; family Mycobacteriaceae; genus Mycobacterium; species Mycobacterium sp. E342. The sequence continues at coordinate 2,731 of NZ_LZJM01000336.1, read as the reverse complement.
GGCCCACCGGACCACCGTCCGGCTCGGCGGCCACCGACCGCGCGGGGATCGTCGAGGCGATCACGCTGTGCCGCGGCCTGGCCGACGGTCCGCTGATCGCCGGCGGGCACTCCTACGGCGGGCGGCAGACTTCCATGGTGGTGGCGGCCCGCGAAGCGCCCGTCGACCTGCTGACGCTGTTCTCCTACCCCGTGCATCCGCCGGGGAAGCCGGAGCGCGCCCGCACCGAACACCTGCCCGACATCAGGGTTCCGACGGTGTTCACGCACGGGACGTCGGACCCCTTCGGCACGCCCGACGAGCTGCGCGCCGCCGCCGCGCTGGTTTCCGGCACGACGGCCGTCGTCGAGATCGCCGGGGCGCGACACGATCTGCGGTCCAAGACCCTGAACGTGGCGGCGCTGGCGGTCGACGCCGCGTTGCAGCTCCTCGGCCGCAATTAGACAGCCCAGACTGGACAGTTTCGACTGTCTATTTTAGGCTGGTGTGGTGGACGGGATCAGCGAATCGGCAGCCGCGGCGGCTCGCGACCTGCGGGTGGTCTTCAGCCGGCTCCGACGCCGGCTGAAGGAACTCGCCACCGACGGGGACCTGAGTCCGTCACAGACCGCGGTGCTGAACCGGCTCTGGAAGGAAGGGGCCTCATCGGCGAGCGCCCTGGCCTCCGCGGAGCGGGTACGTCCACAGTCCATGGCCACGATAGTGGCCGCCCTCGAGCAGCGGGGGCTCATCGAGCGCACACCCGACCCGGAAGACCGTCGGCGGCAACTGATTTCGCTGACGCCGGCGGGCCGGCGACGCGCCGAGAGCAACCGGCAGGTCCGGGAGGAGTGGCTGGCGCGCGCCATCCACGAGCGGTATTCCGAACGCGAGCGTCGCGTCATCCTCGACGCGCTGACGCTGCTCGAGCGCCTGACCGAATGAAAGGGGCTTGACGCAAATGGAATTGGCAGTGCACTTCATCGACTTTCTACCCGGCGACCCCGCGGCGCTGGGTCCCACGCTGGCTGACGCGGCGAAGGCCGCCGAACAGGGCGGCGCGACACTGTTCACGCTGGCCGACCACTTCTTTCAGATGGAGGCCGTGGGACGCGCGGAGGACCCGTTCCTGGAGGGCTACACGTCGCTGGGCTTCCTGGCCGGGCAGACCACCAGGATCGACCTGAGCCTGCTGGTCACCGGGGTCACCTATCGCTACCCGGGCTTGCTGGCCAAGGCGGTCACCACGCTCGACGTCCTGTCGCAGGGCCGCTCGATGCTGGGTCTGGGCGCGGCGTGGTACGACCGCGAGCACGCCGCCCTGGGCTTTCCCTATCCCCCGGTCAGCCAGCGCTTCGAGATGCTCGAAGAGACGCTGCAGATCTGCCAACAGATGTGGAGCGCGAACGACGGGCCCTACCAGGGCAAGCATTACCAGCTGGCCGAGACGATCTGCTCGCCTCAACCGATTCGGCGCCCACCGATCCTGATCGGCGGAGATGGCGAGAAGAAGACGCTGCGCCTGGTCGCGCAATACGCCGACATCTGGAACAGCACCACGAGCGACGTTGACGAGCTCAGGCACAAGATCGAGGTGCTGCACCGCCATTGCGAGGCGGTCGGCCGTGACCCCAGCGAAGTCCGGAAAACGGTGAGCTACGCCACGAATCCCTTCGAGGACCTCGACGGGTACCTCAAGACCGTCGAGCGCTACGCCGAACTCGGCGTCGAGATGGTCAATGCCGGCCCGTTGCCCGGCAACCCCGACCCGGTCGGCTTCATCCGCCGCCTCGGCGACGAAGTGGTGCCCAAGCTCGCCGAAATCGGCTGACAGGGCGGCCGGTCGGTTACCCCGGATAGCGGGAGTAGCACGCATCCATGTTGCCCGCCACGCCACCGCGGAAGGCCGCTATCCGGGTGAAACCGGCCGGCACGCTGGTGCCGTCGGCGTCACTGGCGACGAGGTGGTTGGTGAGCAACCCCGCCACCGCCTCGTCGAGATCGCCGGCCGTCAGCAGCAGCTGCTTCTGCGACGACAGCTCGATGGGCTCGGCCATCTTGCGGTGCACCACGCCGGTCAGGCACGCGGTGCGCAGCGCGGTCCACGGGCTCTGCATGGCCAGCCCGCGTTCGTGCTGCACGGCCAGCGCGTAGCGCGACATCACGACCGAGAGCGCGGTGTCGTCGCCCTGCGGCAGGGTCTGTTCGTTCTCGTCGGCGACCTTGCCCATCACCGCCAGCTTGGGCAGGTCCACCACGATCGTGTTGGTGGCCGGGCAGTAGGACGCCGGCGGGCTGGCCTTGGCGTCCGGGCAGTCGGCCGCCCGATAAGACAATGCCGGCGGATTCTTCGGCGAGAACACCTTTCCCAGGAGTTCCATCAGGGTGGACAGGGTGTCCTGGTCGAGCGGGACCTCACCGGTCTCGGGGTTCCCGGTGCTGCTGTCGACCCGCAGCGCGTTGGGCAGGTCGCCGCGGTTCACGCTGAGCACCGCCGACGGGCTGGACCACGTACTGGCGGGCATCATCACCACCCGGGACCCCGTCATGGACAGCGACACCGAGAACGACGACGAACACGGGTCGGCCCTGGACCGGATCAGCGCCTTCCAGATGGGGTTCATCAATGGCGCCCCGGCCTGCGCGGGGATCGACAAGGCGGAGATCGAACAGCGCCGCGGCGACCTGCCCAACGCGCTGCGGGTCGACAGCAGCACCGGGAACCCCGAGACCGGTGAGGTCCCGCTCGACC
>NZ_LZJM01000335.1:0-650 GCF_001667665.1 Mycobacterium sp. E342 | reverse complement strand
CGCAACGTCGAGGTGCACCACCACGGTGGTGTGCTGCCCGTGCGGGCGGCGCGCCGCTTCGGTGTCCCACCCGGTCTCGACCAGGCGCAGAAACGCCTCGAGCGTGCCCGGCACTGGCGGCGCGAGATCTGAGTCGTGGTCACCATTGCCGTGCTCGTGTTTCCACTCGGCGATCAGCGCATCCCGATGAGACGCCAACGCGGCGTCGAACTTCGCCGCGTCGGGGTGCGGCAGCCTGATCCGCCAACAGGTGAACTCCTCGTCGGCGGTCTTGGTGATCGCCGGCTGCGGTTCAGGTCCGCTCTCGGGTTCGGGTCGCGGTTCCAGCTTGACCGCGGTGCGCAGCTGGTTGACCGTGGCGACCCGCGCCAACTGCGCGTAATGCTCATCGGATCCCTCACCCGCGCGCGCGGCGATGACGCCGAGTTGATCCAGCGACAGTCGACCCTCCCGCATGCCTTGGGCACACCGCGGAAATGCCTCGAGCCGGCGCGCGACGGTGGCGATCGTGTGAGCGTTCGCCGACGACAAGCCCAGCTTCCAGGCCACCAAGGCCGCCACCGAGCGTGCGCCCGTGGCCCCGCAGAGCTCGTCGCGATCCAGCTCGGCGACGATCTCCACAATGCGCCCATCAATCGCATTGCGCTGAC
>NZ_LZJM01000334.1:0-863 GCF_001667665.1 Mycobacterium sp. E342 | reverse complement strand
GCCGGCACCACACGCAACCACCCATCGAGCACGAACAGCGCCGCCCCCGACACCGGCGACCCAATCGGCACAGCCCCTGACCCCGGGGTGAGCGGGGCACTGATCGCCGCATACACCGTGGTCTCGGTCGGCCCATAAGCGTTGAGCATCACCCGCCCCGACGCCCACCGATTGACCACCTCAGCCGGACACGCCTCCGCGGCCACCACCAACGCCACCGACTCCAACCCCTGCGGCGAAAGCATCGCCACCGCCGACGGGGTCTGACTCAACACACTGACCCGTTCAGCAATCAGCAAGCCCTGCAAATCATCCGGGGAACCCACCACCGCCTCAGGCACCACCACCAACCGCGCCCCATGCAACAACGCACCCCAGATCTCCCACACCGAGTAGTCAAAGGCATAGGAATGGCACTGTGTCCACACCTGCCCCGCGGTCAGGTCCAATCCGGCATCAAACGCGTCGAATAACCGCGTCACGTTGTGGTGCGTGACCGCAACACCTTTAGGAACACCGGTGGTGCCCGAGGTGTAAATCAGATATGCCACATCCTCTGAAGTCGGGCCCGACAACGCCGTCGCTGGCTCAACATCGATAGCGGGGTCGTTGACATCGATGATTGCCACGTCATGGCCATCCAGCCGTGACCGCAGGCCCGCCGTGGTCAGTACCGCGACCGGGGCGGCATCAGCCACCAGGAACCCGATCCGGGCCGCGGGCAGGCCCGGATCGATTGGCACATAGGCCGCCCCCGACTTGAGCACCGCCAGGATCGCCACGATCGCCTGCGCGCCGCGCGGCAACAACAACCCCACACACCCACCCGGTCCCGCCCCTTGGGCAACGAGTAAGTGCGCTAA
>NZ_LZJM01000333.1:0-6235 GCF_001667665.1 Mycobacterium sp. E342 | reverse complement strand
CCAAGTTACGGCGCTGTTAGCCGCGGCTGCGGTGCGCTGCGGCCGTGTGCCGCCTGTGATGAGATCACCTTGATATGAGCATCAAAGTCGCGCTGGAGCACCGCACCAGCTACACCTTTGACCGGCCGGTCCGGGTGTATCCGCACGTCGTGCGGCTGCGCCCGGCCCCCCACTGCCGCACGCCGCTGGACGCCTACTCGCTGCGCGTCGAGCCCGAAGAGCACTTCATCAACTGGCAGCAGGACGCGGTGGGCAATTTCCTTGCGCGCCTGGTGTTCCCGAACCCGATGCGGCAACTGACCATCACTGTCGGGCTGATCGCCGACCTCAAGGTGATCAACCCGTTCGACTTCTTCATCGAGGACTGGGCCGAGACGTGGCCGGCGGGCGGGTTGACCTATCCCAAGGAGTTGGCCGCCGACCTGGAGCCATACCTGCGGCCCGTCGACGAAGACGGCGAGGGATCGGGTCCCGGCGAGCTCTGCCGGGCCTGGGTGCGCAGGTTCTCGGTGCCCGACGGCACGCGCACCATCGACCTGCTGGTCGCCCTCAACCGCGCCGTCAACGCCGACGTGGCCTACAGCGTGCGAATGGAACCCGGCGTGCAGACACCGGATCACACACTGCGCACCGGGGTCGGCTCGTGCCGCGATTCGGCGTGGCTGTTGGTGTCGATCCTGCGCCAGCTGGGCCTGGCCGCCCGCTTCGTGTCCGGCTATCTGGTGCAGCTGGCTTCCGACGTGGAGGCGCTCGACGGGCCGTCCGGCCCGGCCGCCGACTTCACCGACCTGCACGCCTGGGCCGAGGTCTACATTCCCGGCGCGGGCTGGATCGGGCTGGACCCGACGTCGGGGTTGTTCGCCGGCGAGGGCCACATCCCGTTGGCGGCCACCCCGCAGCCGGCGTCCGCGGCGCCCATCAGCGGCGGCACCGAACCATGCGAATCGGTGCTGGAGTTCTCCAACACCGTCACCCGGGTCCACGAGGACCCCCGCGTCACCCTGCCCTACACCGATTCCGCGTGGCAGACGATCCGCGAGGTCGGTGCGCGCGTCGACGAGCGGCTGGCGGCCGCCGACGTGCGGCTGACCATCGGCGGCGAGCCGACGTTCGTGTCGGTGGACAACCAGGTCAGCGAGGAGTGGACCACGGCCGCCGACGGCCCCCACAAGCGCCGGCGCGCCTCCGACCTGGCCGCGCGCCTGAAGGCGGCGTGGGCGCCGAACGGGCTGGTGCAGCGCGGGCAGGGCCGCTGGTATCCGGGAGAACCGTTGCCGCGCTGGCAGATCGCGTTGTACTGGCGCACCGACGGGCGTCCGCTGTGGAGCGACGACGCGCTGCTGGCCGACCCGTGGGGGGACCGTTCGGAGCCCGTCGACGACGACGCGGGCCAGCGGCTGCTCGCCGCGATCGCCGACGGCCTCGGGCTGCCGCCGTCGCAGGTGCGGGCCGCCTACGAGGACCCGCTGCACCGGCTCGCGACCAAGGTGCGGCAGCCCGACGGCGACCCGGTCGACCCGGGCGACGATCTGGGACCCGGCGACCTGGGACCCGACGACCTGGGACCCGGCGAGGGCGCGGACTCCCCCGCCGCTCGCGCCGCCCTGCTGGCCCGCCTCGACGAGTCCGTCACCGCCCCAGCGGCTTTCGTGCTGCCGCTGCACCGCCGCGACGACGGCCTGGGCTGGGCCAGCGCCGACTGGCGCCTGCGCCGCGGCCGAATCGTGTTGCTGCCCGGCGATTCTCCGGCGGGCCTGCGCCTGCCGCTGGATTCCATCAGCTGGCGGCCGCCGCGCCCGTCGTTCGACACCGACCCCCAGACCGTCGGGGACGCGCTGTCGCCGGAGCCGGGCAGCGCCGTCGTGGAAGGCCCCGAGACCGCGCCGCCCACCGCGATGGTCGCCGAGGTCCGCCATTCAAGTCACGGGGGGCTGCTGTACCTGTTCATGCCGCCCACCGAAGCGCTGGAACACTTCGTCGACCTCATCGCCCGTGTCGAGGCCGCGGCCGCCAAGATCGACTGCCCGGTGGTGATCGAAGGCTACGACCCGCCGCCGGACCCGCGGCTGCGCTCGACGACGATCACCCCGGATCCCGGCGTCATCGAGGTCAACGTCGCGCCCACCGCCAGCTTCGCCGAGCAGAGTCAGCAGCTCGAAACGCTGTATGAGCAGGCCCGCCTTGCGCGGTTATCCACCGAATCCTTCGACGTCGACGGCACCCACGGCGGCACCGGCGGCGGCAACCACATCACGCTGGGCGGCGTCACCCCCTCGGATTCACCGCTGCTGCGGCGGCCGGACCTGCTGGTCTCGCTGCTGACCTATTGGCAGCGGCACCCGTCGCTGTCGTATCTGTTCGCCGGCCGGTTCGTGGGCACCACCTCGCAGGCCCCGCGCGTCGACGAGGGCCGCGCCGAGGCGCTGTACGAACTCGAGATCGCGTTCGCCGAGATCGCGCGGCTATGCGCGGGCGGCGCCCCCAAACCCTGGGTGATCGACCGCGCGCTGCGCCACCTGCTGACCGACATCACCGGCAACACCCACCGCGCCGAGTTCTGCATCGACAAGCTCTACAGCCCCGACAGCGCCCGCGGCCGCCTCGGCCTGCTGGAGCTGCGCGGGTTCGAGATGCCACCGCACCTGCGCATGGCGATGGTGCAGTCGCTGCTGGTGCGCTCGTTGGTGGCGTGGTTCTGGGACGAGCCGCTGCGCGCCCCGCTGATACGGCACGGTGCCAACCTGCACGGCCGATACCTGTTGCCGCACTTCCTGATTCACGACATCGCCGACGTGGCCGCCGACCTGCGCGCGCACGGCATCGCGTTCGAGACCAGCTGGCTGGACCCGTTCACCGAGTTCCGCTTTCCGCGCATCGGCACCGCAGTGTTCGACGGCGTGGAGATCGAACTGCGCGGCGCGATCGAGCCGTGGACCACCCTGGGCGAGGAGGCCACCGCCACCGGCACCGCCCGTTACGTCGACTCGTCGGTCGAACGCATCCAGGTCCGCATCATCGGCGCCGACCGCCACCGCTACGTGGTGACCGTCAACGGCTACCCGGTGCCGCTGCTGGCCACCGACAACCCCGACATCCACGTGGGCGGGGTGCGGTTCAAGGCCTGGCAGCCGCCGAGCGCGCTGCACCCCACCATCAGCACCGACGTGCCGCTGCAGTTCGAGCTGGTCGACCTGACGACGGGCACGTCGCGCGGCGGCTGCACCTATCACGTCGCGCATCCCGGCGGGCGGGCCTACGACGAGCCGCCCGTCAACGCCGTCGAGGCCGAGGCACGTCGCGCCCGCCGCTTCGAGGCGACCGGCTTCACCGCCGGCAAGCTCGACCTGTCGGACATCCGGGAGAAGCAGGCCCGCATCTTCACCGACGTCGGCGCGCCGGGCATCCTCGACCTGCGCCGCGTGCGTACCGTGCAGCGGTAATGGTGTTTGCCGACAGGACATTCGGCGCCGGCGCAGCCCCGGCGGCCGCTGGCGGCCGCCATGAAGACGGCTACAACGACCGCTACGACGCCGACCGCCTGCTGGCCGGGTACCGGGCCGCGCGCGCCCAAGAGGCGCTCTTCGACCTCCGGCACGGCCCGGCCGCCGGCTACGACGAGTTCGTCGACCGGGACGGGAACGTCCGGCCGGCCTGGGCGGAGCTGGCCGACACCATCGCCGAGCGCGGCCGGGCGGGGCTCGACCGGCTGCGCTCGGTGGTGCGCGGCCTGATCGACAGCGACGGCATCACCTACACCGACGTCGATCCCGGCGAGCACGGGCTGGAGCCGCGGGCGTGGATCCTGGACACGCTGCCGCTCGTGCTGTCGGCCGCGGAGTGGGAGACGCTCGAGGCGGGGCTGACGCAGCGGTCCCGGCTGCTCGACGCCGTGCTCGCTGACCTGTACGGGTCGCGCAGCCTGCTCACCGACGGCATCCTGCCGCCGGAGTTGCTGTTCGCCCATCCCGGCTACGTGCGCGCCGCCAACGGCATCGAGGTGCCCGGGCATCACCAACTCTTCCTGCACGCCTGCGACGTCAGCCGGCTACCGGACGGCAGCTTCCGGGTCAACGCCGACTGGACGCAGGCGCCGTCGGGGGCCGGCTACGCGCTGGCCGACCGGCGCGTCGTCGCGCACTCGATTCCCGATCTCTACGAACGGATCGTGCCGCGCCCGACGACGCCGTTCGCCCAGGCGCTGCGGCTGGCGCTGATCGACGCCGCGCCCGACGACGCGCAGGACCCGGTGGTGGTGGTGCTCAGCCCGGGCATCTTCTCCGAAACCGCATTCGACCAGGCGTATCTGGCAACGCTGCTGGGTTTCCCGTTGGTGGAGAGCGCCGACCTGGTGGTGCGCGACGGCAAGTTGTGGATGCGCTCGCTGGGCACCTTGAAACGGGTCGACGTCGTCCTGCGCCGGGTCGACGCCGACTTCGCCGATCCCCTGGATCTGCGGGCCGATTCCCGGCTCGGCGTCGCCGGTCTGGTGGAGGCGTGCCACCGCGGGACGGTGACCGTGGTCAACACGCTGGGCAGTGGCATCCTGGAAAACCCGGGGCTGCTTCGGTTTTTGCCGCAGCTGTCCGAGCGCCTGCTGTCCGAGGCCCCGCTGCTGCAGACCGCGCCGGTCTACTGGGGCGGCATATCCGGCGAACGCTCGCACCTGCTGGCCAATTTGTCGTCGCTGCTGATCAAGTCCACGATCGGTGGGAAAACCTTTGTCGGGCCGACCCTTTCGTCTTATCAGCTGGCGCAGTTGGCCGCCCGCATCGAGAAGATGCCCTGGCAGTGGATCGGCCAGGAGCTGCCGCAGTTCTCGTCGGCGCCCACCGACCATGCCGGGGTGCTGTCGTCGGCCGGCGTCGGCATCCGGTTGTTCAACGTCGCCCAGCGCGGCGGATACGCCCCGATGATCGGTGGCATCGGCTACGTGCTGGCGCCCGGTCCGGCCGCGTACACACTGCAAACCGTTGCGGCGAAGGATGTTTGGGTGCGACCAACGGAACGCGCGCGGGCCGAGGCGGTGAGCCTGCCGTCGCCCGCACCGCCCGCGAAGACGGCCGCGGGCACCTGGGGCGTCAGCTCGCCGCGCGTGCTGTCCGACCTCTTCTGGATCGGCCGTTACGGCGAACGCGCGGAGAACATGGCGCGGCTGCTGCTCGTCGCCCGGGACAGGTTCCACGTCTACCGGCATCAGCAGCACACCGAGGAAAGCGAATGCGTGCCGGTCCTGATGACCGCGCTCGGCCGGATCACGGGAACGGACACGGGGGCCGACGACAGGGCCGACGACGGTGCCAGCGACGGCGCCGAGATGATCGCCGTCGCCCCCTCCACGCTGTGGTCGCTCACCGTGGACCCGGACCGGCCCGGATCGCTGGTGCAGTCGGTGGAAGGTTTGGCGCTGGCCGCCCGGGCCGTACGCGACCAGCTGTCCAACGACACCTGGATGGTGCTGGCCGGGGTGGAGCGCGCGCTGGCCCAGCGGCGGGAGCCGCCGGATTCGCTCGCCGAGGCCGATGCGCTGCTCGCGTCGGCCCAGGTGCAGACGCTGTCCGGGATGCTGACCCTGGCCGGGGTTGCCGGCGAGTCGATGGTGCGCGACGTGGGCTGGACGATGATGGACATCGGCAAGCGCATCGAACGCGGCCTCTGGCTGACCGCGCTGCTTCGGGCCACCCTGATCGCCGTGCGCGGCCCCGCCGCCGAACAGACGATCATCGAGGCGACGTTGGTGGCGTGCGAGTCCTCGGTCATCTACCGGCGCCGCACCGTGGGCAAGGTCAGCGTCGCCGCCGTGGCCGAGCTGATGCTGTTCGACGCGCAGAATCCGCGGTCGTTGCTTTATCAGGTGGAGCGGCTGCGGGCCAACCTCAAGGACCTGCCGGGGGCGTCGGGGTCGTCGCGCCCGGAGCGGCTGGTGGACGAGATCGGCACCCTGTTGCGCCGCTCGCATCCCGCCGAGCTGGAAGTCGTCAGCGCCGAGGGCGTGCGTGCGGAGCTGGCCGGCCTGCTTGGTTCGGTGCACGCGGGGCTGCGCGAGCTCGCCGAAGTAATCACCACCACGCAGTTGGCACTGCCCGGTGGCATGCAACCGCTGTGGGGCCCCGACGTCCGCCGGGTGATGCCGGCCTAGGGCTCGCGGCGAGTTGCATGTTGTGTCATCCGGGTTCGTCGTCGTCGGTGTCGCGGAGGAATCGCTCCGGGTGGTGGTAGGTGTTGGTGCGTGGTTGGC
>NZ_LZJM01000332.1:0-38579 GCF_001667665.1 Mycobacterium sp. E342 | reverse complement strand
ATCTCGGGATCGAACAGCGCCTCCCAGGGCAACGCCGCTAACCGCGGCGCGGTCAACCGCAGCACCACCCGCAACGGTTCACCGCGCTGCTGCGCAACACCCAGGCTGGCCCGATAGGAGCCCAACACCGGACCGCTAAACAGCGTCTCGAACAACTGCCGTCCCACTTCACGCAGCCGCTCCTCGTGACCGGAGACGATCCGTCGCCCGGCTACCGCCGAGGCCAGTACCGTCGTCTCCAACGCATCCCGCCGCCGCAACAGCTCATCTATATCCAGCTGCGTGACCGCTGAGGGCTCTCCACCGGAAGGGGCATCCACCACGCGGGTGACGAACTCACCTGGGCCCGAGCCCGCCCCGATTTCCAGCTCAATATCGCAGGACATCTATCCCCCTTTACCGCGTGCACTTATGTTGCATTTCCTCGCTGGCCGCTACCAGGGTCTTTTGGCAATGAAATGAGAGGCGCGCACCTTCGTCATCGCCAGCGGCAGGTAAGTGGGCTAGTAACCTCCTGCGCTGCCCAGGGCTCAACCGCTGACAGCGCCCAGCGGTTGAGGTGGCGGCTGGTAGAACCTATGCTCGTTGCCCCGTTCAATTGCACTTCGGGGCCCCGTGCGACGTTTGAGCTTGATACATGACTCCCCTCGCGATCGCCAAGACTTAGAACGGTGACACGTTGTCGATGCTGACAAACATGCCGTGGCTTGTGCCATCGTTACTGAAGCGAGTCCCGTCCTCACCTGGATTGATGGTCCAGCCCTGCAGGTGGTAGATCTGGCCGTAATTCAGTGCGACATCAATGGCCGCGGCTTGCGGGGTGCCCGGGATATTGCCATTGTCCCACCGGAATGCTCCTCCCGAAGTGACCACGGCGAGATCCCAGTGAATGCCCGGCCCGCCGCAACTCGCCAATGCACCAGCCACGCGCCCACACTTCGCGGTGGCGTCCTTGGTGGCTTTCCTTCGCCGAGGCGATCCTCCACCTTGTCCAGTTCAGCCAACGCCAGCCTCTGGGTCGATGCGTAGACGCTAATGCGCTTGCGTTGGCCGGTAGCGGAATCGACGTAGCTGAGCCGGGCTTCCCACCGTCCGTCTGAACGGTGCCGAACTGCTCCGCGACCATTTGCTGCCCGCTTTGCCATGGGCTGATCTTACCGGGCCAATTGGGGTAATAACTGGGGTCAAAGCCTTTTCGGAAGGTATCTGTCAGAGGCGAAAACACCCTCTGACCTGTGTCGGGCTGACAGGATTTGAACCTGCGACCACTTGACCCCCAGTCAAGTGCGCTACCAAACTGCGCCACAGCCCGGTGCCGCCCGAATCGGCGGCAGCAGGTCGAAAGCCTACCGCAGACAGCCCGGAACGCAGCGAAGCGGCCTCCGACCAACCCGGCGATACCTGCGGTCAGGGAAACCGCAAACTCCAATCCCCGTCGCCATCTAGAATCCTGCTCACGAACGCAGGCGGGTGGCTGTGCTCGCCCACAAACTTCGGGGGACGACCGCAATGATGGCGAACGGTCCGGCGCGTGACAGGTAGTGAACCGCCGGCGAATCAGGGGAATGCCCTGCCGCCGCCCGGCGGCTACCAAGTCGGCCCATCCGGCGGTCCATATGCGTCGGGACAGCCATGGAGCAGCTACCAGCCGGGCGCGGCCGGCGCACCGCCTCCGTGGCCTCCCCGCCCGACGCCAGCCCCATCCCGTGGCGCCAAACGATGGCTGATGCTCACGACGGCCATTCTCACGGTCGCCTCGGCCGGGTTTGGCGTCGTCCTCGTCGGCCGTGTGATGACCTCGGGCGCATCGGCGGCGGAATCACACCGCGAGCCGCCCGGGCTGTCGGTGCCCACGACACCGGGGCTGGTCCACCCGGAAGACCTGAAGAATCTGCTGTTGAGTCCCGCCGAGGCCGGCGACATCCTGCACGTGCAGGGAATGACGCTCTACCAGAGCAACAATGGCCTGTTCATGGATACCGCCGACCCGCCCGACTGTGCCGGCATCTGGGCCCCGGGCATGGCTCAGGTCTATCGCGACACCCGCTTCATCGACGCGCAGTCGGCCGAACTTCACGGACCGGGTGACGTGTACGTGAAGTTGACCCTGCAGTCGCTGGTGGCCTTTCCGACCGCGAAAGACGCCGGCGCCGTCTTCGAGGACCTCACGAGGAAGTGGGATCACTGCGCTCGAACCGAGGTTTTGGTGAACCGCCACGAGGGTGGCACCATCGCCGTCGCCGACCCCAGGGTCGTCGACAACACGCTGATGGTGTCCTGGGAGAAGACCGGCGGAACCGGGTGGGGCTGCCAGCGCGCCTTGATGCCGCGCAGCAACGTGGTGATCGACATGAGGGTGTGCGATTACGGCGGCAGCGATCAAGCCCCCGAACTCGTCAACAAAGTCGCCTCTCGGATCCCCACCTCGTGAACAGCCCAGGAGGTAAGGCATGAGCGTTCCGGGCGACACGGGCAGCGGACCCGGAGGCAGGCAAGAAACCACTTCCGGCGCACCGGCCTATGCCGGTCCCCCACCCTGGCCACCGGCAAGCCCGGGATATGCGCCACCGTTCGGTTACCAGAGCGCGCCCGGACACCTGCCTCCGCCCGGCCCCGGCGCCTTCTGGCCGAGCCAGGCGGCGAACCCGCGCCGTTTCGGTGGGTCGCTCGCCCGGTGGTGGTGGTTGACGAGCGTCGCCGCGATGCTGACGGTCGGGCTATTGGTCGCGGTCATCGTGTACCAGCCGGCCCACCCGGGCGGCGGCACCGTGGCCGCATCCGCACTCCCGGATGTGCTGTTGAGTGCGGAGGAAGCCGCCCACGCTGTGGGCGCCGAATCGTTGTCCGGCGAACCGGTTCAAGACAAGCTGGCCGACACACCCATCGTTGACGAGGACTGCGTGGGTGTGTTGAAAGCGGCCGAGCAGAAGGCGTACGGGAAGGCCGGTTGGACCGCGGTTCGGACGCAGGAGCTTGGCGACGCTCCCGCCAAGGGATGGCGATTGATTCAAGCGGTCGTGTCCTTCCCAGACGCGGAATCTGCGAACAACTTCGTCGGCAATGCCGCGACGGACTGGCAGAGGTGCGCCAATCGCGAGCTCAACACCCGAAACGTCAACAAGGATGATCCCCGCAACGTGTTTTGGTCGACGGGATCGGCGTCGCGCGCCGGCGGCGTCCTCGCGATGGACATGATCCAAGAAGCTCAGGGCTGGAACTGCCAGCGCGCCCTCAGCACCCGGAACAACGTCGTCATCGACCTTGATCTCTGCGGACGAAGCGTGGCGGGTTCGGCGGTGCCACAGTTCGTGAATGCAGTCGACAAGAAAATCGACGCCCGGGCCTCGTAGGCGTCGTAGCGGCATTGACCGCACCGGCGGTCGCGGGTGTGCCAACACCGAGCAGCGAGCGGCGGCGCCCACGCGCTTAGCGATCTCGTGCCCGAGGTGAAGTGATATCGCCGGCGCTATCAAGTTTGTGAATCGCCGATTGGTTCCCAAGAGGCCCAAGCCAGGAGGCTCAGCGCCGCTTGGCCCCACGCTTTTCGCGCACCCGCACGTTGATCCGGATCGGGCTGCCCTCGAAACCGAAGGCCTCCCGCAGCCGCCGCTCCAGAAAGCGCCGATAGCCGGCCTCCAGGAAACCCGTGGTGAACAGCACGAACGTCGGCGGCCGGGCGGTGGCCTGGGTGGCGAACAGAATCCGCGGCTGCTTGCCCCCGCGCACCGGTGGCGGCGTCGCGGCCACCACCTCTTTCAGCCACGCGTTGAGCGGGCCCGTCGGGATGCGCGTGTCCCACGATGCCAACGCCGTCTCCATCGCGGGCACCAGCTTCTGCACCGCGCGTCCGGTCCGGGCGGAGATGTTGACCCGTTGCGCCCAGCGCAGCTGCACCAGTTCGCGGTCGATCTCGCGCTCGAGCAACTCGCGCCGGTCCTCGTCCACCAGATCCCACTTGTTGAAGGCCAGCACCAGCGCCCGGCCCGCCTCGATGACCATCGACAGCACCCGCTGATCCTGTTCGGTCAGCGGCTCGGAGGCGTCGATCAACACCACGACCACCTCGGCCGCGTCGATCGCCGAGTGCGTGCGCACCGAGGCATAGAACTCGTGCCCGCTGGCCTGACCGACCTTGCGGCGCAGGCCCGCGGTATCGACGAACCGCCATACCTTGGCGCCGAGTTCGATGAGCGAATCCACCGGGTCCACGGTGGTGCCGGCGACGTCGTGCACCACCGAGCGCTCGTCCCCGGCCAGCTTGTTCAGCAGCGAGCTCTTGCCCACGTTCGGCTTGCCGACCAGCGCCACCCGCCGGGGGCCGCCCGGCGAGGGCGCGGCTTCGGACACCTCCGGCAGCGCGGCCAGCACCTCGTCGAGCAGGTCGGCGACGCCGCGGCCGTGGATCGCGCTGATGGCGTGCGGCTCGCCGAGCCCCAGCGACCACAACGCCGCCGCGTCCGCCTCACCCTTTTCGCTGTCAACCTTGTTGGCGGCCAAGAAGACCGGCTTGCCCGAGCGCAACAGGATCCGGGCGGCGGCCTCGTCGGCCGCGGTGGCGCCGACCGTGGCGTCGACCACCAGGATCACCGCGTCGGCGGTGCGCATGGCCACCGACGCCTGCTCGGCCACCAGCTGCTGCAGGCCCTTGGCGTCGGGCTCCCATCCCCCGGTGTCCTGCACGACGAACCGGCGGCCGGTCCACAGCGCGTCGTAGGACACGCGGTCGCGGGTCACGCCGGGAATGTCCTGCACCACCGCCTCGCGGCGGCCCAGGATCCGGTTCACCAACGTCGACTTGCCGACGTTGGGCCGCCCGACGATCGCCACGACGGGCGCGGGGCCGGCCTCGGCCTGCTCGCCGAGCTCGGATTCGACCGATTCCCAATCGCTTTCGTCGGTCCAGGTGCCGTCGGATGTCATCGCACCGCCCCGCTTCGCTGCTCGACCAATTCCAGCAGGTGATCGATCACCTGCGCCTCGGTCATCTCGCTGGTGTCGACGACCACCGCGTCGTCGGCGGCGCGCAGCGGCGACACCGCCCGAGTGGAGTCCAGATGATCGCGCCGCCGGACGTCGGCCAGCACCGCGTCGTAGTCGTCGGTCAGGCCGGCCGCGACGTTCTGATCGTTGCGGCGCCGCGCGCGGGTTTCGGCCGACGCGGTCAGGAAGATCTTCACGGGGGCGTCGGGCAAAACGACGGTGCCGATGTCGCGACCCTCGACGACGACGCTGCCGGGCCCCTCGGCCATCTCGCGCTGCAGCCCGACCAGGCGGGCGCGCACGGCGGGCACAGACGACACCGCCGAGACCGCGCGGGTCACCTCGTCGCCGCGGATCTCGGCCGAAACATCCTCCCCGGCAAGGAAGTAACGGTCGCCATCGGTGTGATAGTCCACCGACAGCTGCGCCGTCGACCCGATGCGCCCGACGGCCTCGTCGTCCGTCGGGCTGATGCCCGCGCGCAGCACTGCCAGCGTCACCATCCGGTACATCGCGCCGGTGTCCAGGTAACGGGCGCCCAGCGCTCGCGCCAATCCCCTTGACACCGAGGACTTTCCGGTTCCGGCCGGACCATCGATTGCGACAACGACGTTCACAGGCCCACCGCCCGGTAGAGCTGCCCGACCTCGCCCTGGCTCAGCGCCCGGATGCTGCCCGGCCGTTGCTTGCCCAGCGACACGGGCCCGATGTCCGTGCGCACCAGCGACTCCACAGGGAAGCCGGCGGCGCCCAGCAGCCGGCGCACGATGCGGTTGCGCCCTTCGTGCAACACCACCCGCACCAGCGTCTTGCCCGGAATGGCGTCCACCACGGCGAATTCGTCGACGCGCGCCGGGCCGTCGTCCAATTCGATTCCCGCCTTTAGTGTCTTTCCCACGCCGCGCGGCACCGTCCCGGTCACCGTGGCCAGGTACGTCTTGGGCACCTCGTGGGAGGGGTGCATCAACCGGTGCGCCAACTCGCCGTCGTTGGTCAGCAGGATGAGCCCCTCGGTGTCGGCGTCCAGCCGCCCGACATGGAACAGGTTCTTGTTGCCGCGCACCTTGCGTTCCACCAGGTCGCCGATGCACGGGCGACCCCGGTCGTCGGACATGGTGGAGTGCATGCCCCGCGGTTTGTTCAGCGCCAGATACACCATCGACTGGTCGAGCACCACCCGGGCGCCGTCGACCCGGATCACCGATGCATCGGGGTCCACGCGGGTGCCCAACTCGGTCACCACCTGCCCGTCGACCTCGACGCGGCCGTCGATGATCAGCTTCTCGGCGGCGCGCCGCGACGCAATCCCGGCCTGCGACAACACCTTTTGCAGGCGGACCCCTTCGGTTTCGACCATCAATCGTGGTCCACGTCGAACGTCAGCGCCTGCTCGGGCGCCTGACCGCCCGACAGTTTGATGAAACGCGGCTCGCTGTCCAGGGATTCGCTGAGGTCCTCGATCGTGTCGACGTCGGGAAGCAACGGGGCGATGTCGGGCAGGTCGGCCAGCGACGTCAACCCCAACCGCTCCAGGAACAGGTCGGTGGTCGCGAACGTCACGGCGCCGGTGTCGTCGTCGACCCCGGCCTCGGTGATCAGGCCGCGCGCCAACAGCGTGCGCATCACGGCGTCCACGTTGACGCCGCGCACGGCGCTCACCCGCGCCCGGGTCACCGGCTGGCGGTAGGCCACCACGGCGAGGGTCTCCAGCGCGGCGCGGGTCAGCTTGGACCGCGCGCCGTCCAGCAGCAGCTTCTCCACGTACGGCGCGAACCGCGCCCGGGTGTACATCCGCCAGCCCTCGCTGGTCTGGCGCAGGTCGATCCCGCTGTCGCGCTCGGTGAGTTCGTCGGCCATCTGCTGCAGCCGGGCGGCGACCCGGTAGACGGGTTGCTGCGTGGCCGCGCCCAGCGCCTCGGCGGTGACGGGCGTGTCGACCACCAGCAGCAGCGCCTCCAGCACCGACCCGAGTTCCCCGGCGTCCATGGGCGCCGCCTCGGCGATGTCCGGAATGCCGACATCAAGATCGACGTCGGCCTCAGATTCGCTCATCATTCGTCCCGCACTTCTAGCAAGGCTTCGCTGGCCGGACGTTCCCCGGTCCATGAAATCTGGAGCACACCAAGCGGCTCCGACTGGTCGAATGCTACCGCCCGGCTCCGATACATCTCGAGCAACGCCAGGAAGCGCCCCACCACCTCCATCGGCGCCTCGCAGTCGGCGACCAGCTCGGAGAACGTGGCCCACCGGCCGCTGCCCCGCGCCTCGAGGATCGCCAGCAGCCTCTTGGCCTGCTCGGGCACCGAGACGGCCACCTCGTGCAGGTGGCCGAGGGCCACCGTCGGCACGGGGCGCGGGCTGAACGCGATCGCGGCGATCTGGGCGAACCGGTCGGCGTCGACGCCCAGCATCACCTCCGGCAGCAGTTCGGTGAACCGGTCCTCCAGCGACACGGAGCGCGGGTAGCTGCGCAGCGCGGTGGCCTCCAACTCGGCGAACATCTCCGCGACGTGCTTGAACGCGCGGTACTGCAGCAGCCGGGCGAACAGCAGGTCGCGCACCTCCAGCAGCGCCAGGTCCTCTTCGTCGTCGATCTGCCCGGCCGGCAGCAGCCGGGCGGCCTTGAGGTCGAGCAGGGTCGCGGCGACCACCAGGAACGCGGTGGTCTCCTCCAGGTCCAGCTGGGAGCCGATCTCGCGGGTGTAGGCGATGAAGTCGTCGGTGACCTGATGCAGCGCGACCTCGGTCACGTCGAGGCGGTGGGCGAAGATCAGCTGCAGCAGCAGATCGAACGGACCCTCGAAATTGGTCAGGCGGACTTGAAAACCGTTCTTGGGTGGCGCCTCACCGTTCGCGCTGGCCGTCACGCGCCGAATCGGTCGATGAACTCGCGGGCCAGGGCGCGGTAGGCGATGGCGCCCGTCGAGCGCGGGGCCCACGTCGTGATGGGTTCGCCGGCCACACTGGTCTCGGGGAACCGGACGGTTCGGGTGATCACGGTGTCGAACACCAGGTCGCCGAACCGTTCCACCACCCGGGCCATCACCTCGCGGGAGTTGACCGTGCGCGGGTCGTACCGGGTGAGCAGGATGCCGCTGATCTCCAGCTTCGGGTTGAGCCGGTCGCGCACCTTGTCGACGGTGTCGGTGAGCAGCGCCAGGCCACGCAGCGAGAAGAACTCGCATTCGGTGGGGATGACCACGCCGTCCGCGCAGGCCAGCCCGTTCACGGTGAGCAATCCCAGCGACGGCTGGCAGTCGATCAGGACGTAGTCGTAGCGATCCAGCACCGGATGCAGCGCCCGGCCCAGGGTCTGTTCGCGGCCCACCTCGTTGACCAGCTGGATTTCGGCGGCGGACAGGTCGATGTTGCTGGGCACCAGGTCCATGTACTTGACCCGGGTCTGCAGCAGCACGTCGTCGATCGACACCCGCGGCTCGACCAGCACGTTGTGGATGGTCTTCTCCAGCTCGTAGTGCGGGACGCCGAGCCCGGCGGACAGCGCACCCTGCGGATCCATGTCCACCAGCAGCACCCGCCGGCCGTACTCGGCGAGCGCGGCGCCCAGATTGATGGTCGACGTGGTCTTCCCGACACCGCCCTTCTGGTTGCACATCGCGACGACCTTTGCCGGGCCGTGCGAGGTGCGCGGCTGCGGTTCCGGGATCGCCCGCGGCGGCCGCCCGGTCAGACCGAGCTCGACGCCGCTATCCGGCTGCTCGGTCATCATGGCGGGGGTGTTCGGGAGGTGAACATCGACCGAAAGTCTAACGGGTTCGCGGGCGGAAACCGGGCGACCCGCAGGCAATTCACCAGCCAATTTCGCCGGATTTGCGCTGGTAGCGCGCGCGAGGGCGGTGATTATTAACAGCAGTCACACCAGCATCACCGGGGAGGTGGTGGGCGGGTTTCACACTTGATATCGCGGGCGGTATCTCGGCGGCGGTGTGGCAGCGAGATTGCCGTGAGGGTTGCGATTCCGGCGCCGCGACGGCCGTGGTGGCAATCTCGGCGCCGCTAGGCGACGGCCGTCCGAACTACTGTGTCGTCATGGACCTCAAGCGACGGATTCCCCTGCTGCGATGGTCGGTCTGGCGGATGGCGACGGGGGCGCGCAACATCACCACGACGGGCCAGATCGGCGACGGGCGCGAGGCCGCCGCGGTGAACTACGTCCTGCGCAACGCCAGGGCCGGCGACATCGACGACGTGCTGGCGACCATCGACAAGTTCGCCTACGAGAAGTCGATGCTGATCAACGTCGGCGACGAGAAGGGTCAGCTGCTCGACGCGGCGGTGCGGCGCGCCAACCCGGCGGTGGCGCTGGAGCTGGGCACCTACGTGGGATACGGCGCGTTGCGCATCGCGCGGGCGGCCCCGAACGCGAAGGTGTATTCCGTCGAACTCGCCGAGGCCAACGCCGCCAACGCGCGACGGATCTGGGCGCACGCCGGCGTAGCCGACCGCGTGACCTGCGTGGTCGGCACGGTCGGTGACGGCGGGCGCACGCTGGACGCGCTGGCCGACGAGCACGGGTTCGCCCCCGGTGCCCTCGACTTCGCGTTCCTCGACCACGACAAGGACGCGTACCTGGACGACCTGCACCGCATCATGGCGCGCGGCTGGCTGCGCCCGGGCGCGATCGTGGTCGCCGACAACGTGCGGGTGCCCGGCGCCCCGAAGTACCGCGAGTACATGCGCCGCGAGCAGGGCAAGCAATGGAACACCGTCGAGCACAAGACACACCTCGAGTACCAGTCGCTGGTGTCCGACCTGGTGCTGGAGTCCGAGTACCTGGCTTGACGGCCGCCGTGCCCTACTGGGCCCGCGGGTGGGCGCCGGCCCACACCTCGCGCAGCGCGTGCACGGTGACCATCGTGTAGATCTGCGTCGTCGTCACCGAGGCGTGTCCCAGCAACTCCTGCACCACCCGCACGTCGGCGCCGCCCTCGAGCAGGTGGGTCGCGAACGAGTGCCGCAGCATGTGCGGCGACACCCCCGACGTGATCCCGGCGCGCTCGGCGGCGTCCTGCAGCACCTGCCACGCGCTCTGCCGCGACAGCCGCCCGCCGCGCACGTTGAGAAAGATGGCCGGCGTCCCGCGCCCGCGGCGGGCCAGGTCCGGGCGGCCGCGCACCAGATAGGCGTCCAGTGCCTGCACGGCCGGCCGCCCGATGGGCACCAGCCGTTGCTTGCCGCCCTTGCCGCGCAGCAGCACCGACCTGGCCCGGGTGTCGATGTCGTCCACGTCGAGTCCGACGGCCTCCGAGATGCGCGCCCCGGTCGAGTACAGCAGCTCCAGCAGCGCCCGGTTGCGCAGCGTGAGCGGGCCGTCGGACGCGCTGTCGCCGCCCGCGCCCTCCAGCAGCGCCAGCACCTGGTCGATGGTCAGGCTCTTGGGGAGCCGGCGGCCCGGAGTCGGCGGGCGCACCGCCCGCGCCACGTCCAGCTCGGCAAGCCCCTCGGCCGCGGCGAACCGGTGCAGGCCGCGCACCGCGATCAGCGCCCGCGCCGCCGACACCGCGGACAGCGCCGCGGTCCCCGAGTCCGGGTCGCCGCGGCGCAGCGCGACCAGGAACTCGCTCACGTCGTCCTCGCCGACCTTGGCCAAGTCGTGAATCCCGCGGTCCGACAAGTGCTTGGTGTAGCGGCGCAGGTCGCGGCGATACGAGCTGAGGGTGTTCGCCGCGACACCCCGCTCGATCGTGAGGTGGTCGAGGTAGCCCTGCAGTTGGGTGTCCAGGGCCACCGTTGTCATTGCGCGGCCTTGCGCCCGGCGAACGCCGTCGGCTTGTCGAGCCAGGGGCTGTCCACCGGCCGCGGCTCCGCGACCCCTTCGGTGACCACGTGGGCGGCCAAAACCCCGGCAATCGCAATGGAATTCACGATCTCGCCGCTGAACACCCGGCGAACCGCCTCCGCGACGGGAAACCAGCGCATCGTCATATCGGCTTCCTCGTGGTGCGCCTCGGGCCGGGCGACCTCGGTCAGCTCGGTGGCCAGGTACACGCGCACCGACTCGTCGCTGAAGCCCGGCGCCGAATCCAGGTCGACCAGCACCCGCCACGAGCCGGCCTGCAGGCCGACCTCCTCTTGCAGCTCGCGGACCGCGGTCTCCTGTGGCGGCTCCCCCAGCACATCGAGCAGCCCGGCCGGCAGCTCCCACAACCGCCGGCCGAAGGCGTGGCGGTATTGGTAGACCATGGCGATCTCGTTGTCGGAGTTCAACGCCACGATGGCGACGGCCCCGTAGTGCTCGACGACTTCGCGAATCGCCGTGGCACCGCCGGGCATCCGGACCCGATCACTGCGCAGCGCGAAAATCTTTCCGGTGTACAGCGTTTCGGATGACGCCGTCTCGAAGACGTGCTCAGCCACGGGTCGCGGGCTCGGGTAACGACTGGCTGACGCCGTCCCGCTGCTGGTTGCCGTTGGAGGCGTGCTCGGGGATCTCCACCGGCAGCAGCTCGCCCGACTGGTAGTCGATGGCCGCCCCGACGAACGCGACGAACAGCGGGTGCGGCCGGGTGGGCCGGCTCTTCAGTTCGGGGTGGGCCTGCGTGCCGACGATGAACGGGTGCACCTCGGGCGGATATTCGACGAACTCCACCAGATGCCCGTCGGGCGAGGTGCCGGAGAAGCGCAGGCCGCTCTCGGCGATCTTGTCGCGATAGGTGTTGTTGACCTCGTAGCGGTGCCGGTGGCGCTCCGACACCTGGGTGGTGCCGTAGGCCTGGGCGACGATCGAATCCGTTTGCAACACGGCGGGATACGCGCCCAGCCGCATGGTGCCGCCCAGGTCGGCCTGACCGGACACGGCGTCGACCTGGTCGGCCATCGTGGAGATGACGGGATCCGGTGTGTCAGGGTCGAATTCGGCGGAGTTGGCCTGCGTGAGCCCGGCCGAACGCGCGGCCTCGATCACGATGCATTGCAGTCCCAGGCACAGGCCCAGCACCGGCAGCCCGCGCGCCCGCGCGTACCGGATGGCGCCGATCTTGCCCTCGATCCCGCGGATGCCGAAGCCGCCCGGGATCAGCACGCCGTGCACGTCGCCCAGCGCCGCCGCCGCGCCCGCCCCGGTCTCGCAGTCGTCGGACGCCACCCACTGCATCTCCACCTTGGCGTGATGTTTGAAGCCGCCGGCGCGCAACGCCTCGGTGACCGAAAGGTAGGCGTCGGAAAGCTCGACATACTTGCCCACCAAGGCGATTCGCACGGTCTCGTGCGGCTCGTGCACCCGGCGCAGCAGGTCGTCCCACTCGGTCCAGTCGACGTCGCGGAACGGCAGGTTGAGCCGGCGCACCACGAACGCATCGAGTTCCTCGCGGTGCAGCCGCTTCGGGATGTCATAGATCGACGGCGCGTCCGGGGTGGAGATGACGCCGTCGATGTCCACGTCGCACATCAGCGCGATCTTGTTCTTCAGCGCCTCGGGGACGTCCCGGTCGCAGCGCAGGATCAGCGCGTCCGGGGTGATACCGATGCTGCGCAGCGCGGCCACCGAGTGCTGGGTGGGCTTGGTCTTGAGTTCGCCCGACGGCGCCAGGTACGGCACCAGCGAGACGTGCAGGAAGAAGACGTTCTCGCGCCCCAGGTCGTGGCGGACCTGGCGGGCGGCCTCCAGGAACGGCTGCGACTCGATATCGCCGACCGTCCCGCCGATTTCGGTGATCACCACGTCGGGACGGTTACCCTGGGCGTCCGGCTGGGCCATCGCCATGATCCGGCGCTTGATCTCGTCGGTGATGTGCGGGATCACCTGGACGGTGTCGCCGAGGTATTCGCCGCGCCGCTCCTTGGCGATAACGGTCGAATACACTTGTCCCGTCGTGACATTCGCCGAGCCGGACAGGTCGCGATCCAGGAACCGTTCGTAGTGACCGACATCGAGGTCGGTCTCGGCGCCGTCCTCGGTGACGAACACCTCGCCGTGCTGGAACGGGTTCATCGTGCCCGGGTCCACATTGAGGTACGGATCGAGCTTTTGCATCGTCACGTACAACCCGCGGGCCGTCAGCAGCTGACCGAGGCTGCTCGCGGTAAGACCCTTGCCCAGCGAGGACGCGACACCCCCGCTGACGAAGAGGTGCTTGGTGGCGGATTGCGGGTGCTTTCGCACAGGCGACCTCCGTGAAGACGGGCAGGGCGTCGAATTTTGCTAGCGAATAACTAGTTGGGCCTGCCGACCCACGGAAACCCACCCTAACACCCACGACCGGGGTGTCGCGTCGAACACGCCCGCTACTGGGGCACCGTGATCGACGTCGCGCCGTGACCGGTGCCGTACTGCCCGGCGTGACCGCCGTTGACCAGGTCGTGCAGGCCGAGCACCGCGGTGATGCGGCCCGGCGCGGTGTCGACATTGTCGACGGTGCTGACCGCGGAGTTCATCTGAGCGTCGGCGCGCGTCACGGCGACGGCCGCGCCGCCGGTCGCCGACCCGTCCCGCCCGGCGAGCAGGGTGCCCGACCCGTGCGGGGCCAACGCGGCGGCGAACCGGGCGACGCTCACACCGCGATTGCCGGCGTCCTGCGGCAGCGCGCCGCCGGTGACGACGAGCGCGGCGTTCGCCGCGCCCATGTGCTCGCTCGGCTGGTAGGTGATGAACCCCGTGTCGCGCAGCGCCGCCAGCACGGTGTCGCGCTGGGCCTCCTCGACGGGTGGCACCGCGGGGTTGGAGTTGACGAGCAGGGCGATGCCCATCAGGTCGCCGGCCTGGGATCCCTGGTCGACGAGCTTGGTACTGAGCTGTTGGCCGGCCGGCAGGATCGACGAGTTCACCACGGTCTGCAGCTTCTCCGCGGAGTTGGCCTCGACGAATTCACTCGTCAACGACACGGTTCCGGTCACCGCGCCGCCGGCCTGGCCGATGAACTTCGACACCGCGGCCACGTCGTCGTCCTTGGCATCCGGGGTGCGAAACAGCACCACCGACTTGCCGCCGAGCGTGTCGTGCACCATCCGGCCGACCAGTTGCGTGTCGAAGTTGTTTGCGGCACTAAGCTTTTCGTTCAGCACGTTCTTCTGGTCGTTGAGCCCGTTGATCTGGGTGTGCAGATCCCGCTTCTCGTCACGCAGGCTGGACAGCAGGGTGTCGGACAGGAAGCCGGAACCGAGCACGACTCCCACGGCCAGCGCCAAAAAGACTGCGGCCAGCGATAACGCGTGTTGGCGAAG
The DNA here is from genome assembly GCF_001667665.1 of Mycobacterium sp. E342. Taxonomy (NCBI): domain Bacteria; kingdom Bacillati; phylum Actinomycetota; class Actinomycetes; order Mycobacteriales; family Mycobacteriaceae; genus Mycobacterium; species Mycobacterium sp. E342. Next base: position 24,419 of record NZ_LZJM01000332.1, on the reverse strand, counting down.
CGAGATCATCTTCGACCCTAGGACACTAGGTGGGTAACCCAGAGGGAAAAGTGGTTCCAGTACTCGGTGACCCAGTGCAGCACCACGCCATCGGTGCGTGACACCCACAGGGCGACGATGACGGCGATCAGCATCGTCAGCGCCAGCAGGGCGATCGCCCCCGCCGAGATGTGGTTGCGGTACAGGGTCGCCACGGCCTTGGCGTCCACCACCTTCTCCCCCACCCGAAGCCTGGTCAAGAACGTCGAGGGGTTGCTGTGCGCGCGGGTCCGGTCGAAGAACGTCTCGATGTTGGCGGTGTGGCCCGCCGTCACGAGCAACGCGGCGCCGTGATGATCGGCCAGCAGCAGGGCCAGGTCGATCGCCGAGCCCGCGGCTGGGAACGTCATGGCCCCTACGCCGAGGTCCTGGATGCGTTCCAGCCCCGGTGCGTGGCCGTCGGCGTCGGCGGGCAGCACGACCTGGGCGCCGCACTTGAGGGCGTCGGCGCTGATCTGGTCGGGGTCGCCGACGATGATCTGGGGCCGATACCCGGCCTTGCGCAACACATCCGCGCCGGTGTCGACGCCGATCAGCACCGGCTGGTACTCCTTGATGAACGGCTTGAGCGACTTCAGGTCCTCTTCGGCGCTGGGCTCGTCGGCGACGATGACCACGTGCCGGCGGCGCAGGTCGACATCGATGTCGGGGATGCCGATACCGTCGATCAACAACGGGCTCTCGCTCTTGATGAACTCAATCGTGTTGCCCGCGAACGCCTCCAAGTGAGCGGACAGGCCGCTCTTGGCCTCCCGCATCAAGTCGGCGATGTCGTGGTCGGTGCGCTCGGTGCCCCGGACCAGCCTGCGGTCGCCGGAGTACACCCCGCCTTCGTAGAGCCGGATCTTGGCGCCGTCCTTGACCTTCTTGAAGATGTCGGGTCCGGTCTCGTCGATCAGGGTGACCCCGTTGTTGACCAGCACCTCCGGCCCCATGTTGGGATAGCGGCCCGACACCGAGGGCGAGGCGTTGACGACCGCGGCGATATCGGCCTCCACCAGGGCGTCCGCCGTGATGCGGTCCAAATCCAGGACGTCGAGCACCACTATGTCGCCGGGGCACACCCTGCGCAGCAGTCGGTCGATGTTCCGGTCCACCCGAGCGGTGCCGACGAGGCCCGGCCGGGCGGTGTTACGGGTAAGCAGCCCTGACATCTTCATGGGGGCGATTCTGTCGGTGATGCCCGGACGAGGCGTGGAGGCGCGCCGTAACATCAGCCTCAGAAGTTATCTAGAGTCTCATTAGTCACAAGCTCCTAACGGGTTGGTCGCGCGAAGGTGCGCAATGGCACGGCCCCGGCGGCGTGTCGCCGTACAGACACGCACGTTCGCAAGCCGGAGGTGCCCCTGGCTCGGCGCACGGGCGAGCGCTTAGATCTCGTCGCGCTGGGCCCCGTCGAGCAGTTCGCGGGCATGGGCGCGGCCGCTGTCGGACTCGCCCAGGCCGGCCATCATGCGCGCCAATTCGGCGACCCGCTCGTCGCCGGTGACCCGGCGCACCACGCTGGTCCCCTTCGGGCCGGCGCTGTGCACCACCAGGTGCACGTCGGCGTACGCCGCGACCTGCGGCAGGTGGGTGACCACGATGACCTGGTGCGTGCGCGCCAACCGCGCCAGCCGCCGCCCGATCTGCACCGCGGCCCGGCCACCGACGCCGGCGTCGACCTCGTCGAACACCATGGTGGTCCCCGCCGCCGAGGCCGCCAGCACCACCTCCAGCGCCAGCATCACCCGGGACAGCTCGCCGCCGGATGCGCTCTTGGCCAGCGGCAGCTGGTCCATCCCGCGGTGCGCGGCGAAACCGAATTCGACCTGGTCGACGCCGTCCGCGCCGGCCCGGGCCAACTCGCCGGTCGGCAGCGCGAGCGCCGCCGGATCCTCTTTGTCGGTGACCACGTCGTTGCGCACGTCGATGCTGAACTGCGCGTCGGCCATGGCCAGCCCGGACAGCTCGGCAGTGACCTCCTTGGCCAGTCGCTTGGCCGCCTTGCGCCGAATGCCGCTGAGATCGACTGCGGCCTGGGCCAATTCACGCGCGAGCTCGTCGACCCGGGCGGCCAGCGCCGTCAGGCCCTCCTCGGAGACGTCGAGTTGGGCCAGCCGTTGCCTTGACTCCTGGGCCCACAGGAGCACCCCGTCGACGTCCGCGGCGTACTTGCGGGTCAGCGTGCGCAGTTCGGCTTGCCGGGCCAGCTTGGCCTCCAGCGCGCTGGCGTCGACCGGCAGCTCGTCCAGAAAGCCGCTCAGTTCGCCGGCCGCGTCGGCGACCACCGTCAGCGCCTCGCCGACCTGCCCGGCCAGCGCCCGCAGCTTCGCGTCGTCGGTCGACTCCAGGGCGGCCTTCGCGCGCCCCAGGCCGTCGGCGGCGCTGTGCCCGGACGCCTCGACGTCGTCGGGCGGCCCGGAGAGCGCGGCGTGCGCGGTGATCGCCGCCTCCCGCAGGGTGTCGAGTTCGGAGAGCCGCACGATGTCGGCGACCAGCGCGTCGTCCTCGCCAGGTTGCGGGTCGACGGCGTCAATCTCGTTGAGCGCGAAGGTGAGTCGGTCGGACTCCAGCGCGAGTTCGCGCATGCGGTTGCGGCGGTCGGAAAGGTCGTTTCGCGCGGTGAGCCAGGCGTCACGCAACTTGCGGTAGCGCTCGAGCGCGGGGGCGGCCTTCGCGAACCGGTCCAGGGCGCCGCGCTGCTCCTCGGGCCTCATCAGGCGCAGCTGGTCGTTCTGCCCGTGCAGGGTGAGCAACTCGGTGGTGAAGTCGCCCAGCGACTTGGCGGGCACGCTGCGGCCGCCCAGATAGGCCCGCGACGGCCCGTCGCGGCTGACCGAGCGCAGCGCGATCACGCTGCCGTCCTCGTCGCGCTCCGCGCCCGACACGTCCAGCATCTCGTCCAGCTGCGCCACCACGGAATCCTCGAGATCCGTTGTGGTAAAACGGCCCTCGACCACCGCGCGGTCGGCGCCCGACCGCACCCGGGTGGCGTCGGCGCGGGCTCCGCCGAGCAGGTGCAGCCCGGTCACCACCATGGTCTTGCCGGTGCCCGTTTCACCGGTCAGCACGGTCAGGCCACGGTCGAACTCGCCGACCGCCGCGCTGATGGCGCCCAGCGACTCGATGCGTATTTCGGTGAGCACCCGCCGTTTACTTCCCGCGCCAACCCGTCACCGGCAACCGGAATTTGCGCACCAGCCGGTCGGTGAACGGGGCGCTGTCCAACCGTGCCCATTTCACCGGTGTGTCGCAGCGTCTCACCTCGATCCGGCTGCCGGCCGGGATCAGCATCTCCCGGCGGCCGTCGCAGAACACCAGGGCGTCGTGCCCGTCCGCCTCGATCTCGATGGCGATGGTGGCGTCGGGACTGGTGACCATCGGCCGGCCGAACAACGCGTGAGCGTTGTTGGGTACCACCAGGATTGCCTCGAGGTCCGGCCACAGCACCGGGCCGCCCGCGGAGAACGCGTAGGCGGTGGACCCGGTGGGCGTCGACACCAGCACTCCGTCGCACCCGAACGCCGACACCGGCCGCCCGTCGATCTCGACGACCACTCCCAGCACGCCCAGTCGTGGGCCCTTCTCCAGGCTGACTTCGTTGAGCGCCCAGCCGTGTTCGACCGCCCGACCGCCCGAGCGCACGACCACGTCCAGCGTCAGGCGGTCCTCCACCCGGTAGTCCTTGGCGACGACGTGGTCCAGCACCTTGTCGATGGCCTCGGCCTCGGCCTCGGCCAGGAAGCCGATGCGGCCGAGGTTGACGCCCAGCACCGGGATCCCGGCGTTGCGGGCCAGTTCGGCCGCGCGCAGGAACGTGCCGTCGCCGCCGAGCACCAGCACCAGCTCGCAACCGTCGGCGGCGTGCGGATCCGCATCCACCACCTGGATCTCGACGCCCATCGCGCGGATGTCGTCGGGGGCCACCTGCAGCGAACCGCGGTCGACCGCCTCGGCGGACAGGACGCGAAGAGCAATATCGTTGTCGCTCAACACTTTCTGCACCCGCGCCGCGGTCTCGGTGGCTTCCTCGCGGCCGGTGTGGACGACCATCAGCACCGTGCGCTGCTCGGTCATTGCGGCCCCTCCTCTACCGCGCGCCGCACCGCTGCCACCAACTCGTCATCCGCCAATCCCCGATCCGTCTGGGCGCGCAGCCACAGGAAGTATTCGACGTTGCCCGACGGGCCGGGCAGCGGGCTCGCGGTGACGCCGACGGTGTGCCAGCCCAGCTCGCCGGCGCGCCGCGCCACGCCCACGACGGCGTCGGCGCGCAGGTCAGGGTCGTGCACGACTCCGCCGGGGCCGACCTGGCCCCGGCCCACCTCGAACTGCGGCTTCACCATGGGAACGATATCCGCAGTGGCCGAAGCACATCCAGCCAGCGCCGGCAACACGGTCGCCAGCGAAATGAACGACAGGTCGGCCACGACCACGTCGACCGGCCCGCCGATCGCCTCGCGGGACAGGTCACGGGCGTTCGTCCGCTCGACGACGACAACCCGCGGATCACACCGCAGCGACCACGCCAGCTGGCCGTAGCCGACGTCCACGGCGACCACTTCCGCGGCGCCTCGGTCCAGCAGGACCTCGGTGAACCCACCCGTCGACGCCCCGGCGTCCAGGCAGCGACGGCCGGTCACGTCGATCCCGAAGGCGTCCAGCGCCCCGATGAGCTTGTGCGCGCCGCGGGACACCCAGCCCCGTTCGCCGTCGTCGGTGACGGTCAGGGCCGCGGTGAGGGCGACGGCGGTGCCCGGCTTGCGGGCCGGCAGCCCGTCGATGCAGACCCGGCCGGCGCCGATCAGCTCCGCGGCTTGTTGCCGCGATCGCGCAAGGCCGCGCCGAACCAGTTCGGCGTCGACGCGGGCGCGGCGAGACATGCGCGCACTCAGCCCTTCTCCGCCGACTCCAGCGCGGCCAGCAGCACGTCGTGCGCCTCGGACAGGCGGCGCGCTATGTCTTCGAGCTCGGTGAGCGACGGATCGTTGCCGGGGCTGTCCGGCGCCCCGGGCTCCGGCAGCCGGGCGAGTAGGGCGTCGATCTCCGCGCGAATCTGTTCTGGGTCGATAGTCATTGCGCTCTTACGCTAGTCCAGAGACCAGCGCTGCAGCGCCTCGCGGGCGCGCGCGTCGCCGGCCTCGATGCCAATCGGCCGTCCGTCCGACGGGGCGGCCCATACCGCGGCGGCGACCGCCCGCACGACCGCCAGCTCGTCGCCGTCGTCGGCCCCGTCGCCGCTGACGGTCACCGCCCGCTCGCCGACGTCGACGCGCCAGCCCGGCTGGGGCCCGACCGCCAGCCGCTCGCCGGCTTGATGCAACGCCCGCAGGTCGTGGCCGATATAGGTGGGCCGGTGGGCGGGTTTGGCGTAAACGGCGTCCCGCGCGGAGCTGACCCCGGTGAGCACCATCAGGCTGGGCAGCTTGGCCGCGTTGGCGCCCTCGATGTCGGTGTCCAGGCGGTCGCCGACCACCAAGGGCGCGCGGAAGTCGCCCCTGGCCGCCGCGTCGGTGAGCAATCCGGGCGCCGGCTTGCCCGCGACTTGGGGTTCGGCACCGGTGGCCGCGCGCAGCGCGGCGACCATGGATCCGTTGCCGGGCAGCAGGCCACGCTCGGTGGGCAGCGTGGGGTCGACGTTGGCCGCGACCCACAGCGCTCCGGACCGGATGGCCAGCGCCGCCTCGGCGAGGTCCGGCCAGCCGATGGTCATCGACAGTCCCTGCACGACCGCGACGGGCTCGTCGTCGAACCGGCGCACCGGGCGCAGGCCGACGGCCGCGACCTCGTCGGCCAGGGCGTCGGTGCCCACGATGAGCACCGGCGCACCGGCCGGCAGCTGCTCGGCCAGGAGCCGGGCCGCGCTCTGGGCGCTGGTGGCGACGTCGGCGGCGGTGGCGGTGAAGCCGAGGTCGGTCAGGTGCGCGGCGACCTCGGCGGCGCTGCGCGATGCGTTGTTGGTGACGAAGAACGCGCGGCTGCGCACCTCGGCGAGCGCCTGCACCGCGCCTTCGGTGGGCCGGCGGCCGCGGAACAACGTCCCATCCAGGTCGAGCAGCAGGCAATCGTATTGGCGCGCAACGCTTGTCATCTCAGCCCAGCTCGCTGACCCGGTCTTCGGCGTCGGTGACGCCTTCGACATCGGCGGCCGCCGAGCGTAGGAACCATTGCAGCGCTTCGTCGTTGCGGCCCAGCGCCAGCAGCGTCTCGGCGTAGGCGTAGAACAACCGCGCCGCCGTCGAGCCCGTGCGGGCCGGGTCCAGTTGCGGCGTGGACAGCACGGTCAGCGCCTGCTCCAGCTGGCCGAGGTCCGCGCGGGCGCCCGCGGCGACGATGCGCAACTCGTCGGCGTCGTCGCCTTCCAGCCGGGCCGCCTCCGGCCCGCGGGCGAGTTCGATCGCCCGTTCCGGGCGGCCAAGCCCGCGTTCGCAATCCGCGATCAGCGCGAGCAGGTTGGACTTGCTGCCCATCCTGCGGGCGGCGCGCAATTCGGCCAGCGCCTGCGCCCAGTCGCCGCAGTGATAGGCGGCGATCCCGACCGCCTCGCGAATCGCGGCGATCCTGCTGGAGCGGGCGCGGGCGGCGCGGGCGTGGCTCAGCGCCGCCTCCGGGTCTTCGTCGAGGAGCTCACCGGCGGCAACCAGGTGGCGCGCCACCGCGTCGGCCGTGGCGCGGTCCAGGGTGCTCAGTTCACCCCGGATCTCGGGCGCCAACTGCCGGGCGTCCACACCGGGCGGTATCGGCGGCCCGGGCTCGGGCGTGCGATGGCCGTCGGGCTTCTCCGGCTGGACCGGGCGCGCGCGGCCCGGGCCAGACCACGCCCCGGATGGGCGCGGACGCCGTTCGCCCCGCTGCCGCTGCCTGTCGTCGACCACGCAGCCGAGGATACGGGGGCGCCGACCGCTAGTACGCCGTGAGCCGGTTCTGCAGCAACGGCGCTATCACCGCCGGGCAGTACGTCGCCACGGCGACGATGGTGAACAAACCCGCCGACTCGTAGCCCAGGCCGCTGCGGCTGGCCATTTCATCGGCGACCGAGTCGAAGCTTTGACCGGGCATGACCAGCATCGGGCACACCGACTGACCCAGCGCCAGGGCGCTCTCCGGGTGCGGGTAGGTGATACCGGCGTTGGACAGCGCCATCAGGAACGCGTTCCCCCGCATGTCGGCGCGAACGGGCGCGGCCAGCGGCGCGGCGATCCCGGCCACGCAGGCACCCACCCCCAGGACACGCAGCAGGATCCATTCCACACGCCTGAGGGACATCACCGTGACCACCCTGGCCAATGCGGGTCACAGCCGCAACACGGTGCGGTAAAGATTTGCGCACCAACGCGTTTTGCGGGTGCGTTCCTAGACCTTTTCGATCCCCGCGACGGTGCGCTTGCCGCGGCGCAACACCAGCCACCGGCCATGCAGGAAATCCGAGGGCTGTGGAGCCCACTCCTCGCTGTCGATGCGGACGTTGTTGACCGACACACCGCCCTCATTGAGGGTGCGGCGCGCGGCCTTGCGGCTCTCGGACAGGCCGCTGGCCACCAACAGGTCGACGATCCCGTCCGGGCCGCCGGGTTTGAGCTCGGCGACCGACGCCTCGCGCAGCGCCGCCGCCAGCGTCGCCTCGTCCAGCCGGTCCAGTTCGCCCTGCCCGAACAGCGCCCGGCTGGCGTGCTCGACCGCCTCGGTGGCCGCCTCCCCGTGCACCAGGACGGTCAGTTCGCGGGCCAGCCGTCGCTGCGCGGCCCGCTGCTGCGGGCGCTCGGCCGTCGCCTGTTCCAGCTCGGCCAGCTCCTCGGCCGACAGGAAGGTGAACCACCGCAGGTAGCGGATCACGTCGGCGTCGGCGGTATTGAAGAAGTACTGGTACCAGGCATACGGGGTGGTCATCGCCGGGTCGAGCCACAGGCTGCCGCCGCCGGTGGACTTGCCGAATTTGGTGCCGTCGGCCGCCGTCACCAACGGCACGGTGAGCGCGTGCACCGTCGCGCCCAGCTTCTGGCGCACCAACCGGACGCCGGCGATGATGTTGCCCCACTGGTCGGAGCCGCCGATCTGCAGCGCGCAGTCGTAGCGTCGGTGCAGTTCGACGTAGTCGTTGGCCTGCAGCAGCATGTAGCTGAACTCCGTGTAGGAGATGCCCTCGCCCTCGAGCCGCCGCCGGATCGTGTCGCGGTCCAGCATGACGTTGACCGAGAAGTGCTTGCCCAGGTCCCGCAGGAACTCGATGGCCGACAACGGGGCCGTCCAGTCCAGGTTGTTGACGACGACGGCGCCCGTCGGGGACGTGTCGAAGTCGACGAAGCGCTCCAGCTGGCCCCGGATGCGCTCGGTCCATTCGGCGACGGTGTCCGCCTCGTTGAGGGTGCGCTCCCCGACGTCGCGCGGGTCACCGATCATGCCGGTGGCCCCGCCGGCCAGCACGATCGGGCGGTGGCCGGCGCGCTGAAACCGGCGCAGCGCCAGCAGCGGCACCAGGTGCCCCGCGTGCAGGCTGGCCGCCGTGGGGTCGAAGCCGGCGTACACCGTCATCGGCCCGCGCTGCGCCTCGGCCGCCAGCGCGTCGAGGTCGGTGGACTGTGCGATCAGCCCGCGCCAGCCCAGCTCGTCAAGGATCCCGGAAGACATCGCCGCCGACTTTAGTCGCTCCCGAGGCCACGATTCGCCCACGCGCTGCGGGATGAGGCAAGCTAACCGAGCGGCGCACCGCCGCGTCACCGCCTGCCCGCTGAGTGCACCGACGACGTGGAGCGTTATGGACAACCGATACTGGCCGCTGGTCGTCGTGGTGGTGATGCTGGCCCTCGGGCTGACGCTCACGGTCGCCGACTTCAAACGCGCCGCCACGATGCGCAAACCGCTCGCGGTGGCGCTCACCTGCCAGTCGCTGCTGCTGCCGGCCCTGTGCCTGGCGATCGCCGAGGCCTTCCACCTCGAGCCTCATCTGGCCGTGGGTCTCATGCTGATGGCCGCCACCCCCGGCGGGACGATGTCGAGCATCCTGAGCCACCTGTTCAACGGCGACCTGGCACTCAACCTCACGCTGACCGCGATCAACGCCGTGCTGTCGATCGTCGCGCTGCCCGCGATCCTGGCGGTGTCGATGACCTGGTTCCTCGGAGAAGGCCGGTTCCTCCCGCTCCAGGTGGACAAGTTCTTCACGGTGTTCGGCCTGGTGCTCGTCCCGATCGGGATCGGAGTCGCCTTCCGCCACCGCTTCCCCGAACTCGCCCGCCGACTGCAGCGTCCGGTCCGCATCATTGCGCTGGCATTGCTGGTCGTCGCCGTGCTCGGCGCGGTCGCCGGGGGGCGAACGACGTTGTGGCATCACTTCGGCGTGCTGAGCGGGGCCGTCGTGACCTTCTGCGCCGTGAGCCTGACGGTCGGCTACCTGGCGCCGCGCTTCATGCGGCTGGCTCCCCGTCAGGCCGTGGCGGTCAGCCTCGAGGTCGGGATGCACAACGCCGTGGTGGCGATGGGCATCGCGTTGAGCCCGCAGTTGCTGAACAGCACCGAAATGGCCATGCCGGCCGCGTTGTACAGCGCCGTCGCGCCCCTGCTGGCCGTGACGTTCGTGTTCCTCGCGCGGCGAGTCGACCCCGCCTTTCGCGCCGTCGCACCCGTGCCCGCCTAGGCCGCCAGCTAGTCGCTGGTCCCGGGGGCGGGAGCGCGTGGGCTGCGGCGGTAGGCCGAGACTTCCGGCCGGCCTGCGAGCCAGAATCGCCAGGGCCGGTCGGCCGCCTGGCTGACCCCGACGCGCGGACCGGACGCGGGGGTCAGCGGCTCGTTGAGTTCGAGGGTCACCGGGCTGGCCGGGTCGAAGAGGTCGATGCCGTTGTCGTCCATGGTGATTCCCAGGGCCGAGCACAGGTTCCCCGGCCCCCGCGCGAGCGCGGCGCCACGCACCAGCTCGCCTCGGCGGGCGCGCGGTCTCGGTGCCCTCCTCGAGGGCGGCGGCGCGCAACAACACCGCCGCGGCCGTGCCGTCCGGCCCGCAGGAGACGTTGGCGCAGACGTGGATCCCGTGGCTGCGGTAGGTGTAAAGCCGCCCGGGCGGCCCGAACATCACCGCGTTGCGTCCGCTGATCCCCCGATAGGAGTGCGCCGCGGCGTCCGGCCAGGGACCGTCGGGAACGCCGCCGTAGGCCTCGACTTCGACGATGACGGCGCTGACGCCCCGCCCGGTGAGGGTGGCGCCGAGTAGCCGTTGGGCAGCAGCGACGGGGTCGACGAGCAGCTGGCGTGCGGCCACCCACCGAACCTACCGACCGCGCCGCCATGGCAGTATCCCGGTGTCCTGGGACCTGCGAAGGAGCACACGTCATGCATCCGATCGACCCCGCCGCTACCGCGTGGCTGCTGGCCAGCACCGCGCTGGTGCTGCTGATGACTCCCGGTCTGGCCGTCTTCTACGGCGGCATGGTCCGCACCACCGGGGTGCTCAACATGATCATGATGAGCTTCATCTCCATCCCGCTGGTCACGGTGGCGTGGCTACTGGTCGGCTACACCATCGCGTTCTCCGCGGACGGGGCGAGCGGGTTCCTCGGCAACCTCAGGCACATTGGGATGCTGGGCATCACCCCGGACACCGCACACGGGGCGGTGCCCGAGCTGCTGTACGCCACGTTCCAGGTCACGTTCGCGATCATCACGGCCGCCCTGGTCAGCGGGGCGATCGCGGACCGCGCGAAGTTCGCCGCGTGGATGGTGTTCGTCCCGGTGTGGACGGTGGTCGTGTATTCGGTTGTGGCGCACTGGGTGTGGGGGCCCGGCGGGTGGCTGGCCAAGCTGGGTGTGCTCGACTACGCGGGCGGCCTGGTCGTCGAGATCGTGTCCGGTTCCTCGGCCCTGGCCCTGGCCCTGGTGCTCGGGCCCCGCATCGGCTTCAAGAAGGACGCCATGCGGCCGCACAACCTGCCGCTGGTGTTGCTCGGCGTCGGTCTGCTGTGGTTCGGCTGGTTCGGGTTCAACGCCGGCTCCGCCCTGGCGGCCAACGGCACCGCCGCGGCCATCTTCCTGAACACGCTCGTCGCCGGCTGCCTGGGCATGCTGGGCTGGCTGTCGGTGGAGCAGATCCGCGACGGCCGGCCCACGACGTTCGGTGCGGCCTCCGGCGTGGTGGCCGGGCTGGTCGCGATCACGCCGTCGTGCGGCACCGTCAACACGCTGGGCGCGGCGGTCGTCGGGCTCGCGGCGGGCGTCGTGTGCTCGTTCGCGGTCAGCGCGAAATTCCGCTTCAACTATGACGATTCGCTGGACGTGGTCGGCGTGCATTTCGTCGGCGGCGTCGTCGGGGTGTCGTTGATCGGGCTGCTCGCCACGGCGGTCATGACCTCGGGCCCGCGGGGCCTGTTCTACGGCGGCGGCTTTTCCCAGCTGGGCAAGCAGGCGCTCGCGATCGTCGTCGTCGCGCTCTATGCGTTCACGGTGTCGTTCGTGCTCGCGAAGGTGATCGACCGGCTGATGGGATTTCGGCTCAGTCCGGAGGACGAGACCACCGGCGTGGACCTCACGCAGCACGCCGAGACCGCCTACGCCGAGGGCGTGCACGGCCACCTGCCGCTGCGGCGCCCCGGTTCGGAAGGTCGGTCCCCGTAACCCCTTGACAGTCCCTCGGTAGAGGACGATATTTCATCACATGATGACTTCATCACGTGATGAATTAATCTCCGACCCCGCCGTCCGCATCGATCACCTGCGGGTGATCCGCGGCAAGCGCCCGGCCCTGCACGATCTGTCGGTACAGATCGTGCAGGGCAGCATCACCGGCCTGCTTGGCCCGTCCGGCTGCGGCAAGACCACCCTGATGCGCTGCATCGTCGGCACTCAGCTCGTCACCTCGGGAACCGTCACCGTGCTCGGCCACCCGGCCGGGTCGGCGTCGCTGCACCGCCGGGTCGGGTATCTGCCGCAGGACCCGACCATCTACAACGACCTGCGCGTGGTCGACAACGTCCGGTATTTCGCCTCGCTGTACGGTTTCGACCGCCAGGCCGCCGACGCGGCGATCGAGCAGGTGGGGCTGGCCGATCACCGAACCGCCTTCTGCGGCAACCTTTCCGGCGGTCAGCGCACCCGGGTGTCGCTGGCCTGCGCTCTGGTCTGCCATCCCGCCCTCCTGGTGCTCGACGAGCCGACGGTGGGCCTGGACCCCGTCCTGCGCGCGGACCTCTGGGACCAGTTCGCCGATCTCGCCCGCGGGGGAACCACGCTGCTGGTGTCCAGCCACGTCATGGACGAGGCCGACCACTGCGGTGACCTGCTGCTGATGCGGGACGGTCACCTGCTCGCGCACACCACACCGGCCCGACTACGAGAGGACACCGGATGCACGTCACTGGAGGACGCGTTTCTGTCCATCATCAAGCGCAACATCATGCGCCAGGCCGGTTAGGCCTCAAGGGATACACCGCCACCACGGCACGGATCCTGCGTCAGCTGGCGGCCGACCACCGCAGCGTCGCGATGATCCTGTTCGTGCCGGTCTTGGTGATCACCCTGATGTATTACATGCTGCAGAACGAGCCGCACCGGCCGGGCGGGCCGACGCCCTTCAACAACGCCTGCCTGATCCTGCTGGGCCTGTTCCCGCTGTTCGTGATGTTCATCATCACCGCGATCACCATGCAGCGGGAACGTGCCTCCGGCACGCTGGAGCGCATCCTGACCACTCCCCTGCGCCGGTTCGATCTGCTGATGGCCTACGGCACCGCCTTCTCGACGGCCGCAGCGGCACAGGCCGTCTTGGCGTGCATCGTGTCGTTCTGGCTGCTCGGCTTCGACACCGCCGGCAGCCCGGCGTGGGTGTTCGTGATCGCGATCGTCAACGCCGTCCTCGGCGTGGGCCTGGGCCTGCTGTGTAGCGCCTTCGCGCGCACCGAGTTTCAGGCGGTGCAGTTCATCCCGCTGGTGATGGTGCCGCAGCTGTTGCTGGCCGGCATCATCGTGCCCCGCGCGTTGATGGCGCACTGGCTGCAATGGGTCAGCGACGTGATGCCGGCCAGCTACGCGCTGGAGGCACTGCAACAGGTGGGGGTGCACCCGCAGCTGACCTACGTCGCGGTGCGCGACATCGTCGTCGTGCTGGGTTTCGCGCTCGCGTCGCTGTGCCTGGCGGCCGCGACGCTGCGGCGACGGACGCCGTAGTGGCGAGGTCCTAGTGGCGATCGCCAATGAGGGCCGCCGGCGGCCCGGGCGGCCGGCGGGCAGCTCCGACACCCGCAACCGCATCCTGGCCAGCGCCCGAGAATTGTTCGCCACCAATGGAATTGGCAACACCTCGATCCGCGCGGTGGCGGCCGCGGCCGGCGTCGACTCGGCGCTGGTGCATCACTACTTCGGCACCAAGGAGAAGCTGTTCGCCGCGGCCGTCCACATCCCGATCGATCCGATGGACATCATCGGCCCGCTGCGCGACGTGCCGATCGAGGAAGTCGGTTACCGGCTGCCGTCGATGTTGTTGCCGCTGTGGGATTCCGACCTGGGCACGGGGTTCATCGCCACGCTGCGGTCCATCCTGGCCGGCTCGGAGGTCAACCTGTTCCGCACGTTCATCGAGGACGTGATCGCGGTGGAAGTCGGCCCGCGCGTTGACAATCCGCCCGGCAGCGGGGTCATCCGCGTCCAGTTCGTCGCGTCCCAGCTGGTCGGCGTCGTGATGTCCCGCTATATCCTGCAGCTGGAGCCGTTCGCGTCACTGCCGGCCCAGCAGGTCGCGCAGACCATCGGGCCGAACCTGCAGCGCTACCTCACCGGGGATCTGCCGGATGGGCTCGTGCCATGAGCCGGGCGTGCTCGTCGTCGTCGACGTCGCGGGCCTCGTCGACCAGCAGCACCGGGATGCCGTCCTCGATCCGGTAGGCGCGCCGCAGCCGCGGGTTGTACAGCAGCTCCCCATCGCCCGGGTCCACGAGCAGCAACGGGCCCCGGTCGGCCGGGCACACCAGGATTTCCAGCAGTGAATCGTCAATCATGGTCGCGCCCGCTCAGCTCGGACCGCACGCTCGGAGTCAGCTTCCGGAAGAAGTTGGCGTCGGCGTCGAAGTACCAGACCTGGCGGCCCGGCTTGGGAATTCCGGCCGCGCGCAGGGCGCTGACGGTCGGACGGTAGGTGGCGCTCAAGGTCATCTCCGGACACACCTGGACGATGTCGGGGCCGACGCCGATGGGGATCTTCGCCACGGCGTCGGTCAGGTCGGCCGCGGTGATGCTGGCCCCCGGCAGCAGCGTGACCGCCGAGACCGCGACCTGGCGGTCGCCCACCGGCACGTTGTAGGTCACCACGAGATCGACGCCGGTGACGCAGCCGAGCACGTTGTTCACCGGCTCGTCGAAGACGGGACCGCGCGCGGTGTGGACCACCGAGCCGCGCCGGCCCGCCAGCCAGTAGTCGCCGTCGTCGTCGCGGTAGAACAGGTACTCGGTCGAGATCCAGGTGTCGCCGGCGGCGAACACGCCCCGTTTGACCGACGCGGTCGGGTCGATCGGACCGTTGGACGCGGCGAGCAGCACCCCGACTTGTTTCGGCTCGGCGATCTGGACGAAGCCGCGGTCGTTCTCCAGGATCAGGTCGTGTTCGACGTCGTAGGCGGCCAGCTCGATGCGCCCGGCGCCCGGCAGCGGACGGCCCTTGCTGCCGACCTTGGCGCCGGACACGTTGGCCAGCACCGCCTGCCCGTCGGTGGTGGCGAAGAACTCGACGACGTGGGCGGGCGCGAAGGCGTCGACGACGCGGCCCCACAGCCCGGTCGGCATGCCCGAACCGATGAACAGCCGCACCGGGTGGTTGCCGTGCAGCACGAACGCGGGATCGTCGACGATCTCGCGGAGCATGGCCCACGTGTAGGACACCACCGTGACGCCGTACTGCCGCACCTCTTGGACGAACCGCTCGCGGTCCAGGCCGCGGGACAGCGCGATGCGGGTGCCGCCGACCACCGCGCCGCCGAGGCTCACCAGCAGCGCCGACTCGTGGTGCAGCGGGGTCAGGCAGTAGACGGTGTCCCGGCGGTCCAGGGCGGCCGTCGAGGCGGTCCCGAACGCCGACACCGCCCAGCGGTAGTTGGTGATCTGCTTGGCCACCAGCTCGCCGCCGGCCGCGCTGAACGCGATGAACGCCAGGTCACGCGCCAGTCCCGGGTTGGGCCGGTACCAGCCGGGCAGCTCGACGGCGTCAGGGTCGATGTGTTCCATGTCGATGACGTCGCTGTCGTCGGGCAGGTGCAGATCCCGCGCCTCGCCGCCGCCCAGCACCAGCACCTGCCGCAACCCCTGGCGGTCCGACGCCAGCACCGCCTCCAGGTTGGTGGGGTCGGTCAGCAGCTCGGTCACCCCCCCGAGCCGGATCGACGCGGCCAGGTCGGCGTCCGGTCGCATCACCACGGCGACGGCACCCAGCCGGGACAGCGCGGCGATCGCGACCAGCGCGCTGGGTCGCGTCTCCATCAGGACACCGACCCGGTCGCCCTGGCGCACCCCGACCTCGATCAGGCCGCGGACGACGTTGTTGATGCGCCGGTTGACGGCCTCGTAGGTGTGCACGCGCCCGTCAAAGAGCAGGAATTCGCCCTGCGGTGCGTCGTGCGCCTGCTCGTCGATGATGCGGCCCAACGAGATGCGCGTGTGGTCGTTGATCTGTCCCAGCCGGACCAGTCGCGGCAGCGTGCGGGCCGTTTCGACGGCCAGGGTGCGCATCGACTTGTTGGCCGCGACCACCGTGTTGGCGGCACCGCGCACCACGCCCAGCGCCGCCTCGGAAACCTCCCCGATGCCGTGCGCGAGACGGGAACTCAACGCGACACCGCTGTCGGTGTGCTTCTCGGGCTGGTCGGCCATCAGGTCGATGCCGTCCGGTATGTCGCCGCCGGTGGACAGCCACTTCACCCATTCGGCGACGGTCGGCCAGCTCTGCTGCGCCGCCTTGGATCCGACGACCAAACCGAAATGGCCTGTGCGGATAAGCTTTTCGTAGACCTCGGCGTCCGGCGCCGCGCGCCTGATGCCGCGCACCGACGCCGGCTGCCCGATGTCGTCCACCTCGCCGACGAAGGCCAGCACCGGGCAGGTGATGTCGGTGAGCGTGACCATCTGCCCGTTGACGGCGAAGCCGCCGGTCATCATGCGGTTGTGGGCGATGAACTGTTTGAGCAGTTCAGAGATCGCCGGGCCGGACCAGGCGATCCAGCCCTCGCGTTCGAGGAACCTGCGCTGCTGTTCGCGCGGCAGCAAGGCCTCGCGGTCGTGCAGCTGGCGGACGAAGTCGACGCGCGCCTTGGCGGTCTTGAGCGGGTCGAGCATCTGAAAGCCGGTGCGCGCCATCCAGCTGGGGATGGCCAGCCGGCTGAAGACGTGGTCGGCCATGAAGTTGGCGGCCGGCGCGGCGAAGTTCGGCGGGATGCCCATCGGCAAGGCGGCCAGGGTGTCCACCGGCGAGCCGAAGGTGACGATGCTGGCCAGGCTCTTCGACCGCCGGTAGGCGGCAACCTGGTAGCACCACATGCCGCCTTGGGAGTAACCGACGAGATGGATGTCGCTGCCCGTGACGTCCTTCACGGTGTCGATGGCCTGGCTGAGCGCGACGATGTGGTCGGCCAGGGTGCGGCGCATGCCGCCTTCGACCTTGTCCGGTTCGCCGAAGTCGATGACCCAGGGGTCCAGCCCGTTGGCGTGCAGGATGCCGACCGCGCCGTCCTCGCGGGTGACGTCCCACATGTCCGCCGACATCATCATCGGGTGCACCATCAGCACCGGCGGGCCCACCGGCGGCTTGTCCGGCCGGTTGTCGGGCGGGAAATAACGCCGGAGCTTGTACATCTTCACGCTCTCGACGATCTGCGACGGCGACGGGACACTACCCGTCTCCAAGCCCCCCAGCCGGACGACTTCCAGCCCGTTCTGCGCCGTAGCTATCAGGCGCTCCACCGGTCGCGTGACGATCGACAAGTTGAGATCCACGGCCGCTCCCCTATGTCTTGACAGCTCCGACATCATGGCACACCAGCGGGGTCGGCGGGCCTGGCCAGGCGATTTGCTCGGGGGTGGTCAGCGGCTGCAGTCGTGCGGGTCGGCCTTCGGACCCAATCGGGCTCCGTCCGGGGTCGCCGCGTCTGGGGCGTCCAGCGTGATCGCGACTCGCCCCGCTAACGCTTGCCCGTCGGGCCCCGGTGGCAGAACAGAGTACTGCGCGGCCATATCCCATAACGATTACGAACGCACAACGACTTCGGCGGCTCGCCAGCAAATTCCGAGAGCCGAATCGGGCCGCGCATACGGTGTCGCACGTGTGGCCGGTAGCCGTGGTCGTCCGTCGCGCTGCGATCGTCGCGTTGTGCGTCGTCGTTTCAGTGATCTCGGCGCCCCCGTCGGCCGCCGATCCGGACGCCGAGAACGCCGCGGCCACCGCTGGACCCTCCGACGAGGGGCGGGTGCCCTCGTCCGAACCGGTGACCTACACAACGCCCGAAGGCTGGGATTTGACCCTGGGCGCCAAGGACGAGTCGCAAGTCCCCATAGCGCCGTTGACGACCGCCCTCTCGTCTCGTGAATACCTCGCCCGCGGAACGTTCTTCGGTTCGCTGGACGGGCTCGAGCAGCCCCGCGGCGTCCTCGAGGTGGGTTATGAGATCGGCTGCGGAATCGACATGAGCACCTCCAACGGCGTGACGCTCGGAGGCAGCGCGGGCGTAACCCCCGGCTTGGGCTTGGCGGGCGTGTTTACCGGTACGCCGGCGGCGGTGCCGTTGGTCACCACCCCGCTGAACGGGGTGGTATCCGTGGGCCTCAAGCCCGGTGTCGTAGTCGAAGTACCGGTGGCCAAAAAAGAGTTCAAGGGCCCGAATCCGCGGGTCATCGTCACCGGCTTCCACGTCAAAATCGACGGGTGCGTGGGACAGTCGTTCATCCGGTCCTACGCGACGCTGACCCAGGTGACCGACGAATCCGACGTCGTGCTGTCCTACGTCGGCGTGACCAAGTCCGTCTGACCCAATCAGAAGGGTGGGGGTTCGTCGTCCGGCGGTGCCGGGCCGGTGTGGGTTGCCAGGCGGGCACGCCGGTTGCGGTGGCGTTCGGAGGCGACGTGGTGGGCCCGGTTCTGGGCGCGGGTGCGGGTGCGCAGGGGCATCCGCGCGGTGCGCTCGCCGCAGCGCTCGCGCGGTGTGGGGGCGGGCAGGGGCCCGGTGGGCGCACACAGGGTCGGGAAGAGCAACGCACTGCCCGGTGTCGTGGCGTAGGTGTGCCCGCCAGGTAGCCGCCAGATGATGGTGCCGTCGGGCAACTGTTCGTCCTGCCAACCCCAGAAGGTCTTCAGCAGATGATGTTGGCGGCAAAGGGCCTTCAGGTTCGACGCGTGGGTGGGCCCACCGTCGTCGTACGGGATCGTATGGTCGATGTCGCAGTCGGCGGCAGGCCGGTCGCACCCCGGCGCCCGGCACGTCAGGTCCCGGCATCGGACGAAGTCCGCCAGCC
This sequence comes from Mycobacterium sp. E342, assembly GCF_001667665.1. Taxonomy (NCBI): domain Bacteria; kingdom Bacillati; phylum Actinomycetota; class Actinomycetes; order Mycobacteriales; family Mycobacteriaceae; genus Mycobacterium; species Mycobacterium sp. E342. The sequence goes on along the minus strand of NZ_LZJM01000332.1, from coordinate 5,933 downwards.
GGGTCGAGGGGGTATAGCGCGGTTCGGCTTCGACGGGGATGGTGAGCGGGACCAGCTTGGCCGAGCGAGCGAGTTCGGCGATCACCTCGGCCGGTATGAGTCCGTCGACGCCGGGCAGGACGCCCGGGGCCCCGCCTTGTCCGGAGACCGTCGCCTGCTCGGCGACGACATGGATCACCACATTGCTCGGGGTGCGCCCGCCGCCGGCGCAGTCGGGCGTTCCGCAGAGACACCGCAACCGCTGCGCCCCGGCGGCCAGCGCGCCCAGCGCATCGGCCCGCCGCTGTCGAGGGGTGCGCGGGTCGGCGCCACACACGCTGCGCGCCATTTCCTCGAGCCGCCGATCCAGCGCATGCCCGTCGGCGCCGAACAGGCTGCCGGTCAGCCACACCATCCCCGACTCGTTGTCTTGCACATCCACAAACCGATCGGCGACCGCCTCCTTGGCCCGGCGCACCGCGTCGGAATCCACCAGCGCCACCACTCGATCCACGGCCGCGCTCAGCCCGCGTCGGGTCAACGACGGGCGCCGCGACACCATCGCCGCCAACTGCGCGTCCACACGCGCCATGACGTCGGGATCGGTGATCAGGTCGGTGCGGTAGACGATCGTCTGAAATGCGCGATAGTCGATATCCCCGGCCTGGAACGCCTTACCGACCTCGGGTAGCCGCTCGCGCATCGCCATCGCATAGCCCAGGTAGGTGTGCGCCATCGCCAGGCTGCATCCCAACGCCGCACCGACTTGCGCGGCGACCGCGTCCCACGCATCAGCGGCCCAGTCCGCCCGCTCCCCCGAATCGCGGCACCGCAAGACAAGCAAGTCGCCCACTGCCGCAAGGCGTTCCGCGGCGGCCCGCGCCTCCGCCCGCCCCGCGTCGCGAACCCGGGCCAGCAGCGCGGCCGATTCCGGCGTAGACCGCGCAGCGGCGGCATATTCGAACATAGTTTCGATACTAGGTGGGGGGTCCGACAAGCCCCGGGGAACCGCCGCGAACCCGGCCCGACCCGGACGGTTTGCACCTCTTCAAACCGGGTACGCACCGAATGCGCTTCGGTCACGACGCGCCGTCGGGGCCACCTCGGTTGAAACACACAGCTGGGCGCTTACCAGTTCTCTGGGCAGCCATCGCGAGTCGTCATCGCGCGCTGGCTGCTTGAGCGTGTTTCGGTGCAGAAGTGAGGTGACGCATGGGCAAAACCGCCGCGGACTGTCACGGCACGGCGTCGTTCTCGGTGTGTGGGCCACCGCATGCTCACGTCATGCCGCACGGGCACCACCCCAGCCAGTAACCCGGAATGACCAACGAGCCAACGAGCCAGGAAGGCAGATCAAATGTTGTTGTCAGGCAACGGCGGACGGCGCAAGTACGAGGCGATGCAGCTGGGCGAGCGGGCGTTGTACGACGTCGCGCACGGCCGCTTCGAACGCTCGCTGTCCGGGCTGACGGCCATGGCCGCCCTCGTGACCACAGCCGAGATCTATTTCGAGCACTACAAGGCGAGCTTCGGCAACAAGTGGATGTGGAGCCCGATCGTGGTCACCCCGCCGGTGGTGGTCGCCGGAATCGGCGGGGTGTTCTCCCGGCGCTGGGCCAAACTCTGGCTGCCGATCACGGCCGGCATCTACACGGCCAACGGCCTCATGGGCGAGTACCTGCACGCGCGCGGGGTGGCCCGCAAGCCCGGTGGATGGAAGAACGCGTCGTACAACGTGCCGATGGGCCCGCCGATCGCGGCGCCGGGCCTGATGTGCATGGTCGGCGGGATGGGGTTGTTGGCCTCGATCCTGCGGCGCGAGCGGTTCCGGGGCTGAGCGCGATGGCAGACACCACCCGCCCCGACCACCTGCCCAACCTGCGACCGGATCGCAAACCCCCGCACCCGTCCTGGCTGCCCAGACAACGCCGCGGGACCACGCCCCAAATGATCGGGCGCTACCCGGATTTCGACGTGCTGGAGACGGCCGACACCTGGGACGAGGCCACCAGGAAGGTGGTGCTGGCCCGGCTGGAGCCGCCCGGCCCGCTGCGGTTCTTCACCGCCGACGAGGAGCCCTGCCTGCGCGCGTTCTGCGACACCGTGCTCGCCCAGGACACCGAGCCGCGGGTGCCCGTGCCCGAGTCGGTCGACTCCAAGCTGGCCGACGGCCGGCTCGACGGCTATCAGTACGCCGACATGCCCGACGACCGCGACACCTGGCGGCTGGTGCTGCGCGCGCTGGACGAGACCGCGTCCCGCCGCTACGGCAAGGCCTCGTTCGCCGACGCGGAGCCCGACACCCGAGAAGCGATCGTCGACCAGTTCTCCGACGGCGCCCTGGACGGCGGCACCTGGGAGCGCCTCAACGTCAAACGCGCGTGGTCGGTGTGCATGCGAATGGTGTTGTCCGGCTTCTACTCCCATCCCTGGGCGTGGAACGAGATCGGGTTCGGCGGCCCGGCCTACCCGCGCGGGTTCATGCGCCTGGGCGGTGCCACGGGAGATGCCGCGGCCCGCGAACCGTTCGAGACGAGGGGCGCCACGGACGAGGACCCGGTCCGCGTGGTCCAGCAAGGTGAGCTGTGATGGGTGACCGACTCCGCGGACTGCTCAGGGGAGCCGTCGGGCCCAAGGACAACGAATCGCGGTTCCTGCTCGACGTGCACTCGCGCGACCTGCCCGGCGAGAAGACCATGCAGCGATACCGCGACGACGACGAGGTCGACTTGGTGGTCGTCGGCGCCGGTGCCGGCGGATCGGTGCTCGCCCAGCGCCTCGCGCGGGCCGGCTGGCGGGTCGTCATCCTCGAGGCGGGCCCGTTCTGGCACCCCGACGAGGACTGGGTGTCCGACGAGGCGGGTTCGCACGCGCTGTACTGGACGCAGAAGCGCATCATCGGCGGTGAGGACCCGATCGAGCTGGGCAAGAACAATTCCGGGCGCGGGGTGGGCGGCTCGATGGTCCACTACGCCGGCTACACGCCGCGGTTTCATCCCAGCGACTTTCACACCTACACCCTCGACGGTGTCGGCGCGGACTGGCCGATCCGCTACGAGGACGTCCGCGCGCATTACGAGCGGATCGAGCTGGAGTTGCCGGTGGCCGGGCAGAACTGGCCCTGGGGCTACCCGCACCGGTATTCCTTTTCCCCGCACCCGATTTCGGGCGCGGCCGCCAAGCTGTGGCGAGGCGCTATGCAGCTCGGCATCGAGATGCGCGTGGGGCCCGTCGGGATCGTCAACGGCACCTTCGGTAACCGCCCGCACTGCATCTACCGCGGATACTGCCTGCAGGGCTGCAAGGTCAACGCCAAAGCCAGCCCGTACGTCACGCACCTGCCCGACGCGCTGGCCCACGCCGTGGAGGTGCGCGCCAATTGCATGGCGGCCCGGGTCGAACTCGACGAGAGCGGCGCCGCGCGCGGGGTGGTCTATTACGACGAGGTGGGCGGCACCGAACGGTTGCAGCGGGCCAAGGTCGTCGCGATCGCCGGGTACTCCATCGAGACGCCGCGGTTGCTGCTGAACTCGGCCAGCGACCGCTTCCCGAACGGGTTGGGCAACAACGACGACCAGGTCGGCCGGTACGTGATGGTGCAGGGCGCCACGCAGTCGGCGGGCCGGTGGTCGGAAGAGGTCCGGATGTACAAGGCGCCACCCCCGGAGGTGTCCTCGGAGCAGTTCTACGAGACTGACCCGTCGCGCGGGTTCGCCCGCGGCTTCTCCATCCAGACCGTCTCGCCGCTGCCCATCGGTTGGGCCGAACACGTGCTCGCCGACGGGCATTGGGGGCGGGCGTTGCGGGAGTACATGCGCGACTACAACCACTGGGCGACCATAGGCGTGCTCAACGAGCTGTTGCCGCTGCCGAATAATCGGGTCACCCTCGCCCAGGAGACGGACCCGTATGGCATCCCGGTCGCCCGGTTCGACTACACGCTGTGCGACAACGACAAGGCCAACATGGCCTACTCCACCAAGGTGATCGACGACATCCTGCACGCGTCGGGCGCCCAGGACGTGCTGACCATCCAACGGTTCGCCCACCTGATCGGGGGCGCCCGCATGGGCACCCGCCCGGACAACTCGGTGGTCGATTCCGACCACCGAGTGTGGGGCGTGCCGAACCTGTTCCTCACCGACGGCTCGGTCTGCCCGACGCAGGGCTCGGCGAATCCGGCGCTGACGATCATGGCGTTGGCCTCGCGGCTGGCCGAACGGATGGCGACCGGCAAGATCGGCCGGGACGCCCCGGCAAGCCGGCCGACGAAGGCGGGGGTACGTGTCTGACCGCACGATCGACGTCGAGGTGACCTTCTCCCCGCGGGTGCTGCGCGAGTACGCGCTGCTCGCCGACGGCGAACGGGGCGCGCTGATCGGTCCGCAGGGTGACGTCGCGTGGATGTGCGCCCCACGGTGGGACTCCGACGCCGTGTTCTCGAATCTCATTGGCGGCGACGGGGTCTACGCGATCACCCCGACCGACGTCCGGCACGTGTGGGGCGGCTATTACGAGCCGGGCACCCTGATCTGGCGCAACCGGTGGATCACCCGCGACGGCATCGTGGAATGCCGCGAGGCGCTGGCCTTCCCGGGCGATCCCGACCGGGTGGTGCTGCTGCGCCGGTTGATGGGTTGCCGCGGGACCGCGCGCGTGCGGCTGTTGTTGCAGCCGAGCGCCGGGTTCGGACGGCACGGCTCCGGCGACCTGAGCGTCGACGACGGGGTATGGAGCGGGAAGTCGGGGCGGTTGCGGTGGCGCTGGCTCGGCGGCTGCGACGCGCGCGCCGTCACCGGGGCGCGCGGCCACGGGGACGTGCTCGCCTGTGAGGTGACCGTCGACGAAGGCGGTCAGCACGACTTCGTCCTGGAGCTCTCCGAACGCACGCTCCCCGACCGGCCGCCCGAACCCGACGTCGCCTGGGACGCAACGGAGGCCGCGTGGCACCGGAGCATGCCCGAGCTGACCGGCACCATCGCCCCGCGCGACGCGCGGCACTCCTACGCGGTGCTGCGCGGGCTGACCAGCAGCGGCGGTGGCATGGTCGCCGCCGCCACGATGAGCCTGCCCGAGCGCGCACACACCAACCAGAACTACGACTACCGCTACGCGTGGATCCGGGATCAGGTGTACGCCGGCATCGCCGCCGCCAGCGTCGGGGCGACCGAATTGCTGGACCGCGCGGTCGAATTCGTCGGCGGACGGCTGCTGGAACACGGACCCGACCTCAAGCCGGCCTACACCGTGACGGGCGGCAGCGTGCCCAGCGAGGAAACCCTCGACCTGCCCGGCTACCCCGGCGGCACCGACAAGGTGGGCAACTGGGTCAACCAGCAATTCCAGCTCGACGTCTTCGGTGAGGCGCTGCAGCTACTGGCGTGCGCGGGCCACGCCGGCCGGCTCGATGTCGAGGGCTGGCGCGCCGCGCAGGCCGCCATCGGCGCGATCGAAAAGCGTTGGCGGGAGCCGGACGCGGGGATCTGGGAGATCGACAACGAGCACTGGACGCAGTCCAGGCTGGCCTGTGTCGCCGGGCTGCGCGCCATTGCCAAGGTGGCGGGCGGCGGCACCGAGGTGGCCGCCAGCGCGTCGCTGGCCGACGCCATCCTGGCCGACACCGCCGCCGGCAGCCTGCACCCGCAGGGCGGCTACTGGCAACGCAGCCCGCGGCTGCCCGGGGTGGACGCCTCGCTGCTGCTGCCCCCCGTGCGCGGGGCCCTGCCCGCCGACGACCCGCGCACCCGCGCCACACTCGACGCCGTCCGTAGGCAGCTCAGCCACGACGGGTTCGTCTACCGCTTCCGCCACGACGAGCGTGATCTCGGCGACGCCGAGGGCGCCTTCCTGCTGTGCGGATTCATGATGGCGCTCGCCGAACAGCCCGGGGGGCCCGCAGGCGGCGCGGTTGCGTTCGAACCAGCGCATCGCGCAATGGGCGTGCCCCAGTTGGT